>JBCDCF010000185.1:0-6991 GCA_039182345.1 Pseudomonadota bacterium | reverse complement strand
CGGCGGACATCGCACCCAGGCCGACAGCGCCGTCGTGTGCCTTGGCCCCTGGTCGCGCACGTTCCTAAAGCGGGTGGGCATGCGCGTGCCGATGGCGTGCGAACGCGGCTACCACATGCACTATCGCGGGCCTGCCGAAGGCGGCAATGCGCCCCTGCGCCGGCCCATCTACGATCCCAAAGGGGGCTACGTATTGTCGCCTATGGATCAGGGCTTGCGATTAACGACGGGTGTGGAGTTGACCCGACGCGACGCGCCGAAGAACACTCTCCAGCTTGAACGGGCCGAGCGCGCGGCCCGCGAGGCCATCGGCCTCGGCGAACGGCTGGAGGACACGCCGTGGCTGGGATCACGCCCCACCCTTCCCGACAGCCGTCCTGCCATCGGCCAAGCCCCCGGACGGCGCGGCCTTTACCTGGCGTTCGGCCACCAGCACGTGGGCTTCAGCACGGGGCCGGGCACCGCTCGCCTTCTTGCCGACATCATGGAGGACAAGCCGCCCGTGATCCCTAAGGCGCCGTTCGACCCGTCCCGCTTCATCACCCAGAAAAACCAAGCACTTCAGGAGAGCTAAATGAAACACACCTTCCTTATGACGGTCTGCGCAGCAGCGCTCACCGTGTCCACGGCGACCGCGCAGGCGGAGAAGTGGGACATGGCGCTGGCCTACTCAGCCACCAACTACCACTCTGAAATCGCGGCAGAGTTTGCCGAAGAGGTCACCGCCAATTCCGACCTTGAGATTGTCACCCACCCCTCGGGCTCGCTGTTCTCGGGCAAGGAAATCTTCAACGCCGTGCGCCGCGGCCTCACCCCCATCGGCGAGCGTCTGATCTCTGCCCTTGGCAACGACGATGCCATCTACGAGGTGGATTCGGTGCCATTCCTTGCCACCAGCTTTGCCGATGCCAAGCGTCTCTACCAGGCCTCCAAGCCCATTCTTGAAGAGACGCTGGAAGGGGACAGGGTGCACCTTCTTTACTCCTGCCCTTGGCCGCCCCAGGGCTTTTACTCTGTCTCCCCGGCCAACTCGATGGATGATATCGAGGGCCTGAAGTTCCGCGCCTATAACGCCACCACATCAAAGTTTGCCGACAGCCTCGGCATGGTGCCCACCACCATCGAAGCGGCAGAACTGGCCCAGGCGTTTGCCACAGGCGTAGCCCAATCGATGATCTCGTCAGGCTCCACAGGCTATGACCGCAAGCTTTGGGAGCATGTGGACCACTACTACGACGTCAAAGCCTGGCTTCCCCGCAACATGGTCATCGTCAACCAGCGGGCCTGGGACCGTCTGGACGATGCCACCAAGTCCGTCATCGAGACCGCTGCCGCCAACGCCGAGGAGAAATGCTGGGCAAAGGCCGAAGAGCTCGACAGCTGGTACGTGGAGCAGTTCAAGGAAAACGGCATGACGGTGGGTGCCCTCAACGAAGACATGCAGGCCGAGTTCGAAAAGGTGGGCGCACAGTTGCGCGAGGCCTGGTTGGAGCGGGCCGGCGACAAGGGCCAAGCGGTTCTTGAAGCCTACGAAGCCACCAACTGATCCACCCCACACCAGCGGCCTCCTTCGGGAGGCCGTTTTGGTTGCCATGCAACGATCGGAGAGGATGATGTTTCAAGCACTCTCGCGCGGGCTCGATGCACTCTACAGACTGGGCGGGTTCCTGGCAGGACTGTTGATGGTCCTTCTGTGTCTGTTGATCCTCTACAGCATCGCCGCACGCCTTCTGAACCTTTATGCGGGCGGCGCGTCCGACGTTGCCGGCTACGTCATGGCCACAAGCACCTTCATGGCGCTCGCCTACACCTTCCGCTCCAACGGCCACATCCGCGTGCAGCTTCTTGTGCAACGGTTTGCCGGTGCGACGCGGCGCGGGATCGAGTTCATGTGCCTGGGACTGATGTCGGCCATCGCCATCTTCATCGCCTACTACATGACCCGCCTTGCTTACGACAGCTACGACTTTGAAGAGCGCAGCCAGGGGGCCGACGCCATCCTCCTATGGATCCCGCAAACCCCTGTCGCCATCGGCGCCTGGCTCCTTGCCCTTGCCGTCGTGCACACGCTGGTCCAGGCGATATTCGACTACGAGGCCGTCAATCCTGAAACCCACGAAGGGGCCTCAGAGGTATGAGCGATACTGTCTCCATCGTCATTTTCCTTGGGACGCTCTTCGTCCTTCTTGGTTTTGGTGTGTGGGTGGGCGCAGCGCTCCTTGCCACCGCCTTCGTGGGCATGGCGCTGTTCACCAGCGCGCCCATCGGCGATTCCATGGCCGTCACCATCTGGAGCGAACAGTCCTCCTGGACGCTGACCGCCTTGCCGCTGTTCATTTGGATGGGCGAGATCTTGTATCGCACCAAGCTGTCGGAAACCCTGTTTCGCGGTCTTGCGCCGTTCCTCAAAGGTCTTCCCGGCTCGCTCCTCCATGTGAACATTGGCGCGTCTGCGGTCTTTGCCGCCATTTCGGGCTCGTCTGCGGCGACCGTTGCCACCGTCGGCAAGATGTCGATCCCGGAACTGCGCGCCCGCAACTACCCTGAAAAGATGATCATCGGCACATTGTCGGGCGCCGGCACGTTGGGTCTTTTGATCCCCCCGTCCATCGCCATCATCATCTTCGGCGTCACGGTGAATGAGAGCATCTCCAAGCTCTTCATGGCTGCGATGATCCCTGGGCTCTGCCTGGCGCTCCTCTGCATGGTGTACGTCGCCATCTGGGCGCTCCTCAACAAACGCACCTTCAAACCGGACTTGCGCGTTGAATCGGCCCATCTTGCCAGACGCTTGGCCGACCTTTTGCCGGTCCTCGTCCTGATTGCCGCGGTGATCGGCTCCATTTACGCCGGCGTTGCAACGGCGACGGAGGCGGCAGCCCTCGGTGTTCTGGGCTCCTTTGCCCTGTCCTGGTTCCAGGGCGGGCTCACCTGGCCGAACGTTTTGGCAAGCGTCATGGGGGCTGTGCGCACCACGGCGATGATCATGTTGATCCTCATGGGCGCAGGCTTCTTAAAGCTTGCCATGGGCTTCACAGGCATTCCGAAGTCCTTGGCTGAAACCATTGCGGTGTGGGAGCTGAGCCCCCTTGCCCTCATTGCCATCCTGACGATCTTCTACATCATCCTCGGCTGCTTCCTGGACGGCCTTTCGTCCATCGTCCTCACCATGGCGGTGATCGAGCCGATGATCCGCGCCGCCGGTTTCGACATGCTGTGGTTTGGCGTCTATGTGATGATCGTGGTGGAGATGGCGCAAATCACGCCACCCATCGGGTTCAACCTGTTCGTCCTGCAAGGGATGACGGGCAAAGACATGGCGTTCATATCCAAAGCCTCGTTCCCGATGTTCCTCGTCATGTGTTTCTTCATCGTCATCTTGGTGATGTTCCCAGGGCTTGCCACGTGGCTGCCCAGTGTCCTCAGCTAGAAAGGGGGCGATGATGGGACCCGTACTCGTCGCCATCGACCTTGAACACAAAGACCATGCGGACGGCGCCTTGCGGTCCGCCGGCGCCCTTGCGCGGATGGATGCGGTGCCGGTCCACCTGTGTTACGTGCTGCCCTACGGCTTTTACAGCTACGTCGCTCCCTACATCCCCCAAGATGTGGTGGACGACACCAAGAAGAGGGCGCAAGCGGATCTTGATGGCTTCAAGACCATTGCGCACTTTGAGGGGCTAACGGTGGTCACCCATGTCCTGCAAGGCGGCGTCTATCAACAGATCCTGCGTCTTGCGAAGGACATTGCCGCCGACACCATTGTCGTCAACGCCGTGCGGCCGGACCAGCACGTCAGCACCATGGGCCCTGTTGCCACCCACGTTGCCCGCTATGCCCCGTGCAAGGTGCTGTTGGTGCGCTGATCAGGCCTGGCGAAAGGGCCGCGTCTCGGCCATCAGGAAGTCGCGGAAGGCGAGGATCTCCCCCTTGTGGGCCTTGCCTTCCGGGTAGACGGCAAAGTAGCTCTCCCCGCTCGGCACAGGCGGACCAAAGGGCAGGTGGAGCGTTTGGGCCGCAAGCTCCCGCTCGATCAACAGCACCGGCACAATGGCAAGGCCAAGCCCGCTCACCGCCGCATTGATCAACATGCTCATGTTGGCAAAACGCGGCCCTTGCAGCGGGCCTGAATGACGCTCGCCATGGGCCCTCAGCCACTTCAACCAGCTGTCCGACCGGCTGGAGTTCTGCAGCTGCGGGTAACCTGCAAACGCTGCAACACTCAATCGTTCGCCCAGCGGCACCAGTGACGGTGCGGCCACCACCGCCACAGTCTCCTCCATCAAAGGGACCGACTGGCAGGCGTGCCAGTGCCCACGGCCGCGCAGCATGGCGATATCCACCGCCGCCTCGGCAAAGTCGATCTGGGAGAGTGTGGGCACCACCTCGAACGACAGGTCGGGGTGGCGGGCGCGGAACCTGTCCATCCGCGGGGCAAGCCAGCGGGAGGCGACGCTGGCGTTCGCCGCCACGCGCAATGCCAGTTCAGCCTTCCAGCCGCGCACCACGTCGATGGAAGCCTTTTCAAGGTCGTTCAGCACCCTGTCCAGTTCCGCCGCATAGGTGCGTCCGGCCTCGGTGATCACAAGGCGCGGCCCGATGCGCTGAAACAACGACACTCCCAGAAACGCTTCAAGGGCACGAATGTGCCGGCTGACACCGCTTTGGGTCATGCCAAGCTCCTCCCCCGCACGGGTGAAATTGAGATGCTTAGCCGCCGCCTCAAAGGCCACAAGCCAGGCAAGGGAAGGAACGTAGCGCGCCATAAGCATGAGTATTCCTCATGCTAGACGGAGTAGGCAACGTGTTTCATCGGGATAGAGGGTGTGCACAATCCTTCAAGGAACGGCGGTTCTGGAGGGCGTGGATGACGCGAGAGCCAAGGGACACCATCGACCGCAACATCATCGGCTTCCTGGAAGACGATGCGCGGATCTCGGCCACAGAGCTCGGGCGGCGTCTTGGCATTGCGCGCTCCACGGTCAACGAGAGGATCGCGCGGCTGGAGCGCGATGGTGTGATCCTCGGCTATGCGGCCATCATCGATCGCCGCTCCCAGCGCCCGCCCACAAGCGCTCTCCTCCACCTTGTGTGCGAGCGTGTCCGGTGCGGGCAGATTGTGGACAGTCTGCGTAACCTGCCCGAAATCCGGCACTGCTACAGTGTTGCCGGCCCCTATGGCCTCACCTGCATGGTGGAAACCCCAACCGCGGAAGATCTTGATGCGCTGATGGACGAGGTGGCCCAGATCCGCGGCGTCAAGACCGTCGACTGCACGCTGATCCTGTCCACCAAGCTGTCCCGTGGCCTTGAGGCGCCAGCGCCCCGCGCCCACCCTTTGGTGGTGGTGAAGTAGAATGACGCCGGTCGCAAAAGGCGGCCGGCCGGTCTACGGCGAAGCGGTCGGCATTTTGATGCTGGACACCACCTTCCCCCGCATCACCGGCGACGTCGGCAACGCACGCACATTCCCCTTTCCCGTGCGCTACCATGTGGTGCGCGGGGCAACCACCGATGAGGTGGTGGCCGACGCGGACCGCGCGCACGCGCTGCTGCCCGCCTTCATCGAAGGGGCGCGCGCCTTGGAGGCCGATGGGGTGAAGGCCATCACCACCTCATGCGGCTTCCTTACCGTTGTGCAGGAGGCGCTGGCGGAGGCGGTGTCCGTTCCCGTCCTCACCTCAAGCCTCTTCCTTGTGCCCATTGTCCGCCAGATGGTGGCGGGCCGGCCCATCGGTGTCATCACCGCCCACGCGGGCCACCTCTCCGAGCGCCATTTTCGCGCCTGCGGCATTGCCCCTGACTGGGACATTGCCGTGCGAGGCATGGATGGCAGCCCCTGTTTCACCGCGGCCATCTTAAGCGGCTCCGCCAATGTCCCCGAACTTGATGTGGCGGGGGTGAGCGCGGAGGTGGTGGCCGTGTGCCAATCCCTTGCGGCCGACAGGCCAGACCTTGCCGCCTTGGTCTTTGAGTGCACCAACCTCCAGCCCTACGCGCAGGCTGTGCAGGCGGCGACGGGGCTTCCCATCTTCGGCATCTACCACCTTGTTCAGATGCTCCACGGGGCGGCCCAGGCCCCCCGTTTCGACATGGACATCTGACCCGCCTCACGCCGCCCTAAGGCGCAACCACCAGCATCAGCTCCCTCTTCGCCGACGGCCTCGGTTTCGAGCGCACGCCGTCATTGAGACCACGTGCACGCGCGGCCGTGTTGACAGGTGGTCATGGCCATGTTTCCCTAATTATGGAAAATTTCATTATATGAAAAATGGCAGCGCAGCAGTACACCCTGAAGACGGTCGAGCGAGCCTTCCAAATCCTGCGCGTGGTCATGGACGCGCCGGCGCCTCTCAGCCTGTCGGAAATTGCTGCGGCCGCGGACACCAACACCTCCAACGCCTTCCGCTTTCTGCGCACCCTTGAAGCCAGCGGCCACGTGGCCCGCGATCCCGCCAAACGTTACGCGGCCATAAGGGGCGGCGGCGGCGACATCGGCCTTGGCCGCGGCATGGAGATCCTGGACCGCCTGGCGGAGGCCCCCGGCGGCGGGCTTGCCGCGCAGGCCTTGGCCGATGGGCTCGGCGTCGACGTGCCCCAGGTGGAGCGCGCCCTTCACAAGCTCCAGGACGCCTCCGTGGTGACCCAACGCGACGGCGCCAAGGACTGGACGCTCTCGGCCGGGATGATGCGCTTCCTGCGCCCCCTCCTGAATGATGAATTCCTGTCCCGCTTCATCCGTCCTTTGATGCGCGATCTCGGCAACCGCTACGAAGAAACGGTGAGCTGGTTCGTCCCCCAGTCTCAAGCACATAGCGGATGGGGTGGGGGCTCGGGATCACCTCCACCACCACCTGCTCGAACCCGTGGGGGACGAACCAGCTCACCGTTTCTTCGTAGCGGTTGCCGAGATCGCGCATCAAAGGACGGATGAAGCGGGACAGGAATTCATCATTCAGGAGGGGGCGCAGGAAGCGCATCATCCCGGCCG
>JBCDCF010000184.1:0-7020 GCA_039182345.1 Pseudomonadota bacterium | reverse complement strand
CCCGAACGAGAGGACCATCATGGCACGTCGCGCACTTATCACAGGCATCACCGGACAAGACGGTGCCTACCTTGCGCGGAACTTGCTTCAGAAGGGCTATGAGGTGTCAGGCCTGGTGCGCCGGTCGAGCCACTTCGGCGTGTCCGACCACCGCCTGCGCTGGCTGGGGATTGAGAAAGACATCCACTACGTGGATGCCAACCTCACCGACCTTTCGAGCCTTTTGCGCGCTGTGGAGACGGCAAAGCCCGACGAGGTGTACAATCTGGGCGCCCAGTCCTACGTGGCGTCCTCCTGGCAGCAGCCCGTTCTAACCGCACAGGTGACAGGCGTTGGCGCCGTCAACGTGCTTGAGGCGGTGCGCATCGGCAATCCTGACGCGCGCTTCTACCAGGCGTCCTCGTCGGAAATGTTCGGCCTCATCCAAGAGGCGCACCAGAACGAAAAAACGCCGTTTTACCCACGCTCTCCTTATGGCGCGGCCAAACTCTTCGCCCACTGGATGACGGTCAACTACCGGGAGAGTTTCGGCCTGCACGCCTCCTCAGGCATCCTGTTTAATCACGAATCGCCCTTGAGGGGGATTGAGTTCGTCACCCGCAAGGTCACCGACGGTGTGGCGCGCATCAAACTTGGCAAGGCCAAGGAGCTGCGCCTTGGTAACATTGACGCCAAGCGCGACTGGGGCCATGCCGCTGACTATGTGGAAGCCATGTGGCTGATGCTTCAGCAAGACAAGCCCGATGACTATGTGGTGGCCACGGGCCGCACCACATCGGTGCGCGATATGGTAGAGATCGCCTTTGGTTTCGTGGACCTTGATGTGGAGGATCACCTGGTGATCGACCCGCAGCTGTTCCGCCCTGCGGAAGTGGATGTGTTGCTTGGCGATCCCACAAAGGCCGTGACAACCCTTGGCTGGAGCGCCAAGACTACGCTGGAAGCGATGATCCACGAGATGGTGGACGCCGACCTTGAGCGGCATCGCAAGAACTGAACGTCGCGGCACGCTCACGCCGCCGTTGCAGGGAGTTTTCCGTTGAGGCCCATCCTGTTGACCGGGGCGGCCGGTTTCGTCGGCCACTACATGATCCCCCGGCTGCGCAAGGCATTTCCCGACCGGTCCTTGGTGACGGTGGTGCGCGATCCGCCAGCACTGCCTGGCGGCCAGGCGGTGGACCTGACCGATCGTGAGCGCACCGACCAGTTGATCCGCACCGTGAAGCCGCAGATCGTGGTCCACCTTGCGGCCTATTCCTCCGTGGCAAAGGCGCGCGAGAAGCCGAACGCCGTGTGGCGCGACAACCGCGACGGCACCTACTGCGTGGCCCGCGCCATCAACGACCACGTGCCTGACGCCACCGTCCTTTTTGCCAGCACGGGCGACGTTTACGGCAAGAATTTTAACGCAGGCCCTGCGTCCGAAGAGACGATGGCGGCCCCCAACGGCCCCTACGCCAACTCAAAGCGGGCCTCGGAAATGGTGCTGCGCCAGTTTTTGCCCGACACGGCGCGCCTTATCGTCGCCCGTCCGTTCAATCATACAGGACCGGGACAGGCCGAAACGTTCGTGGTGGCAAGCTTTGCCAATCAGCTTGTGCGCATCAAGGCAGGCCTTCAGCCGCCTAAGGTGACGGTGGGCAACCTTGCCGCAGAGCGCGACTTTCTGGACGTGCGCGATGTGGCGGACTGCTATGTGCGCCTGCTCCTTGCCGCTGAAGCCCTCCCCCACCGCATGGTGGTGAATGTGGCCCGCGGCACCGCCATCTCCATTGCCGAAATCCTTGAGCGTTTGCGCCGCATCGTGGATGTGGACGTTGAGATCGAGGTGGACCAGAAGCGCCTGCGGCCCAACGAGATCCCTGTGGCCACCGCCTCGACCCACAAGCTCGCCCAGTTTATGGAGTGGCCGCCCCAGCGCGATTTCGACGAGACCCTGCGCGACATTGTCGCCGACAAGACAGAAGCGTTGCAGCAAACGGCGGACGCTGAGGCCGCTGAGACACAGGCCCTTGCCTCCGGCGGGCGGCCGTGACCCACCCACCCGCTTTGCCGAGGCTTGCGACGCAACCCTCGGCAAAGGACCGCGCTTTACACACAGAGCCCGACCTGGGCCTATGGCGGGCTTCAATGACCGTGACGCATCAGGTGATGGAACGCTCCCATGTGGCCGTTCAGATCGACCGCGCACCGACCGAAAACCGCCGCCGACACGACGACCCCCGCCCACAACAGGATGCCTGACACGGTGAGCGAACCTGCACCCGCCCGCTACGACCACCACATCGACCGCTTCAACGGTTCAGAAATTGCCGGCTGGGTGGTGGACACCCACGACCACGCCAACGCGCTCATGGTGGAGTTCTTGATTGCAGGCGTTCCCGCGGGGATTGCCAAGGCCGACATGGTGCGCGCCGACGTGGAGCGGGCCGGCCGCGGCCCCCGCCATTGCGGCTTCCACTGGGCGGTGCCCGAAGCGCTGGCCCGCATTGCCATCGATGATGGCAAACCCATTGAAATGCGGGTGGTCGCCAACCCGCCGGTCCATCTTGAAACGCTGTCCCTTGCCCAGGACCCCATCGCGACAGGCGCTGTGCGCGAGGCGATCCGCCCCGCCCTTGAGGCGGCCATCGTTGCCGCCGGCGTTACCATGCTCCAGCACGGTACGGCCCGTCCCCAAAGGAGCGAGCCTGGCACCTACCCCCTTCACGAGCGCATGTTCTCGTCCAAGGGGCCGAGCGCGCCGGGTTTCGGCCGCGCCCTTTCCCCATACCTTGACTACACCCACAAGCGCATGCGCATGGAAAGGTCTCACCCCCTCGACGGGTCAGAGGCCACCAAGAACGGCTATCTGCACTGGTATTGCGACCAGTATTCCTTCCGCAGGCGCCCCATGCGCACCCCCCTCGGGGCGGACGAGATCAGCTATCTGAACGAGCCTGTCACCCTTGTCGGCATGCCCTACAAGGTCTCGCGCGCGTCCCTGTCATGGGCTGTGGCCGGCCCCAGCGGATCGGACCTTTTGCCCATCCTCTCCCAGGACCACTATGATAAGTTCGTGGCCTGGTGGTGCGGCGTGCGGGCGGGCGAACTTCACCTGGAAGACTGCCTCGTCCCCGACTACTACGTGGAAGCCATGCGCCGCATGACCCATCCGTGGATGGGCAAGAACTTCCCGCCGTCGGTGTTCATGGAAGCGCGCTTCCACAAGGACAAGCGCCTCCACATCTTTGACGGCTACCGCGAGCATGACAGGATCCTTTATCACCTGTGGTACCTTCTGGAGGCGGTGGAAGCTCCGGGGCTCATCCGCTTCGTGCCCACAAAGAACCTCAATGCCATGTTCGACGGGCCGCGGGGCGGCACGCTGTTCGATAGGCTGATCCAGTCCATCCACGATTCCGGCACGGCCATCGGCGAGATCTTCAATGCCGAGCGCTATGCGGACCTGTTGTGGCTGCGCGGGTTCGACCTCACGCGCCGGCGCTTCCGCTTTCGCGATGCTAAAGGCAACCGCTTCGAAGCCGCCCGCTTTCCGCCGGCCGCCAAGACAGGCCGTGTGGACCTACAGGTCATCGGCCCGTTCGAGAAGTCCTCGGGCCTCGGCCAAGCCTCGCGCCTGTCGGCGGAAACGCTAAAAGCTGCTGGCATTGCCGCCAACTATGTGGACTTCGGCCTCGACAACCCCGCCCCCGTGGGGATGAGCACCAAGGCCGTCACCCACGACACGCCCAAGCCCGCGCGGGTCAACCTCATCCACCTCAACGGTGAGACGGTGCCCATTGCCCTTGCCTACCTGCCGGATGTGTTCAACGGCGCCTACAATATCGGCTACTTCTTCTGGGAGTTGTCGACGCCGGCACCGGCGCAGCACCTTGCCCTTGGCCTTCTGGATGAGGTGTGGGTCGCCACCGACTACGGCGTCACCATCTACGAAAACCACATCGACAAGCCTGTCCACAATGTGGGGATGGCGGTGGAGCCCTTGCCCGAGCCGAGCCGTGAGGACGCGCGCGCCTACGTCTCGCAGCGCCTTCCCGTCGGTCCTGACACATTCGTCGTCCTTGCGATCTTCGATTCCTTCTCCTTCCTGGAGCGCAAGAACCCCCACGGCGTGGTAGACGCCTTCCGCGCCGCCTTCGGCCCTGACGAGGACGTGCGCCTCGTCATCAAGACCCACAACAGGGACTTTGTGGCCGACCGTCATCAGGCCATGCGGTGGGAGTACATCACCGAAATTGCCGCCGAAGACCCGCGCATCAGCATCTTGAACGAGACGCTGAAATTCTCCGACCTCATCAAGCTGAAGAAGGGGTCGGACTGTTACGTCTCCCTCCACCGGTCCGAGGGTTGGGGCTTCGGCCTCATCGAAGCCATGAACGTGGGCACTCCCGTCCTCACCACCGCCTATTCGGGCAACATGGACTTTACCAAGCCGGACAATGCCTGGCTGGTGGACTACGACCTCGTGGAGCCTGGGCCCAACGAGTACATCTTCGTGGAGCGCGGCCAGGTGTGGGCGGATCCCAAACAGGAGAGCGCCGTCGCCGCCTTGCGCGAAATCAGAGACAATCCCGAAGAGCGGCTGCGCAGGGCCGCCAACGCGCGCACCTTCGTAGCGGAGAATTTCTCCATCGAGGCACAGGCCAAAAAGTACCGCACGCGGCTTGATGCGATCATGGCCTCACTCGACGCGGCGGAGCGCTAAGTCCGCCGTTGCGCTTTGAAGGGCCCTTCCCTGTCGGGCGGCTCTTGCTGCGGCAAAACGCTGTGCGAGCGCTCGCGGCAGCTCTTTTGGTGGCGGCGGCGAGCACTGTAAGCGCACAGGTGAGCGTTCCCCCGCCCCTCAGCATGGAGGAGCCGGCGCTGGAGCCGCTCCAGACCGACCAGCCGCCCGAGCCCAGCCTTTCCGATCCCCCGCCCAGCGAAAAGCCGCCCACCAGCGCGCTGGAGGAGGTGCCTCTGGATGAGGAGAACCTTCTCCAACCCAGCGTCAGGCTGATTGTGGATGACCTCATCATGCCCTCCACCAATGCGCTTGTGGGGTCGGCACTGGCGCTGCAAAATCTTGTGGTTAGGCATTGCGCCAACCCTGCCCGCGGTCCGGATCAGGACCTGAAAGCGGCCTTCGCGCACACGGTGGTGGCCGCAGCACAAGCAACCCCCCTTGCCTTCAACGCCACCAATGAGGACCGCAGCGCCCAACAGCTCTTCACCGAGATTGCCGACACAGCCTTCAGCCTGTCGCGCCTTGAGGCGCTGGCCAACGGCCGCGTGACGCCGCCCTCCTCGCTTGCCGCGCTGAACGAGGAGGAAGCAGCGGTTGTGGGCCTTCCGGCGCTGGAATACCTCTTGATCACCGGGCCATTTGGCGGCGAGGCCACCCTTTCAAGGCGCTGCCGCCACGCGCTGGCGGTGGCCGCCAACGTTCACCGCACCGCACGGCTTCTGGCGGAAGCCTGGACCCGCGGCGACGTTGCCTCCCATTGGACGAGCCAGCCGGTGGACCTTGCCCATCGCCTCAGGCTGCGCGACCTCATCCAGGGAATGATGGAAGCGGTGAACATGCTGACCGAGGACGTGGAGCGCTTTGCCGACCGCTCCGCCAGCCTGCCGGGCGAACTGCCGTTCTCCAGCAACGCACACACCTTCCTTTACTTCAGCGCCACGTTGGACGGTCTGTCCCGCCACGCAGCGTTCCTCACCACCATGGCCGAGCCTGACGGCCGGCCCATCTCGCTCCTGGAGACCTTGCGGCGCACCCTTCAGGATGCACGCCAATCGGTCGCCAATGCCGCCGGTGAGGACAAAGGCGTGTTCGACCCCACCCCCTTCCGCGACGCCAAAACCATCATACTGGACGAACTGCCTGGCGCTTTCGCGTTCGACCGCGCCGCGTTCGACCAGCCGGTGTTCCGGGCCGATCAGTAGCTTTCCGGCGAACTAGCCAGCGCGCAGGCGCTCAATGGCCTTGCGCCGCTCAAAAAGGGTCAAGAGGGCACGCAGCGCCGCGCCCCTCTCGCCCTTCAGGTCACGGTCCATGGCAACAATCAGCCGTGCATCATCCACGGCAGCGCGCAGAAGGTCGCCGTGCTGATCAAGGTCGGCAAAGCGGAAGTTGGCGCTGCCAGACTGGCGGGTGCCCAGCACCTCCCCCTCGCCGCGCAGCTTCAAATCGTCCTCGGCAATGCGAAAGCCGTCCGTGGTGGCGCGCATGGTCTCAAGGCGCTTTTGCGCCACGGTGCCAAGAGGCGGCTTGTACAACAAGAGGCAGGTGGAGGCCTTGGCTCCTCGCCCCACCCGCCCGCGCAATTGATGGAGCTGCGACAGGCCGAACCGCTCGGCATGCTCCACCACCATGATGGTGGCATCGGGCACATCCACCCCCACCTCCACAACGGTGGTGGCCACCAGGACGGCAATGCGGCCACCGCGAAAATCCTCCATGATGCGCTCGCGGTCCGCCGTCGCCGTCTTGCCGTGGATAAGGCCGACGCGCCCCTTGCCGAGGCGCTTTTCAAGCGCCGCATGGCGTGAGGTGGCCGCCTCAAGGTCTATGGTGTCGCTGTCTTCCACCAAGGGGCAGACCCAGTAGGCCTTCTCCCCTCGCGCGAGTGCGGTGGACAGGCGCTCAATCACCGTCTCCACCTTGTTGAGGGGTACGGCGCGGGTCTCCACTTCGCTGCGCCCGGCCGGTTTGTCGGTGAGGCGCGAGACGTCCATGTCGCCGAACTGGGCCAGCACGAGCGTGCGGGGGATGGGCGTTGCCGTCATCACCAAGAGGTCGGAGTAAGGTCCCTTCTCCGACAGGCTGAGGCGCTGGTGAACGCCGAAACGGTGCTGCTCGTCCACCACCACAAGCGCCAAATCGTCAAACACCACCTTGGACTGGAAAAGGGCATGGGTGCCCACCGCAACGGCTGCCGCGCCGCTGGCAAGCTCATCGAGGGTGCGGGTGCGTTCCGCCTCGCCAATGCGCCCCGTCAACAGGCGCACGCCGATCCCCAAGGGCTGGAGGAT
>JBCDCF010000183.1:0-7028 GCA_039182345.1 Pseudomonadota bacterium | reverse complement strand
TGAAACGTGCCGTCGGGGTTTTGCGCGCGGGGCCAGATGTGGCCTTTGTCGAGGTGGGTGTGCATGTCCACAAAGGCGGGCGTGACGATGCCGCCTTTGCAGTCCACCTCCCCCGTCGCCCCGTCGGCATGGGGCTCCACGAGGGCAATGCGCGGTCCGTCGAGGGTGATGTCCACCGCTGTGACGTCCCCCTCACCGAACTCCAGAAGCGCCGTCGGGACGCTGGCAGCCACCAGCTTCAACGGCTGCTCCCGCGATTGATGGCGCTTTCGTGCCACTTGCCGAGGATGCGGTTGGTGAAGACGGTGAGGATGATGTAGATCACCACCCCCGTCGCGGAGATCAGAACAAGGGCTGCGAAGAGGCGCGGAATGTTGAGCCTATAGCCCGACTCGATAAGGCGCATGGCAAGCCCTGTCCCCACCCCGGCACTGCCGGCCACGAACTCGGCCACCACAGCGCCGATCAGCGCCAGACCGCCGGCAATGCGCAGCCCGCCCAGGAAGTAGGGCATCGACGCGGGTAGCTGCAGGTACCGCAAGGTCTGCCAGCGCGACGCGCCGTAGAGGCGGTAGAGATCGCGCAGATTGTGGTCGACAGAGTTTAGCCCCAGCGTGGTGTTGGACAGGATCGGGAAGAACGCCACAATCCATGCACACAACAACAGCTTGGCGAAAATGTTCTCCACATAGATGTTGATGAGCGGGAAGACGGCCACAATGGGCGTCACCTGCAACACCACCGCAATGGGAAAGAACGAATACTCAACAATGCGCGACTGTGTGAGCGCGATGGCAATCAACACCCCGCCCACAGTGGCAAGGGCAAGCGCCGATAGGGTGATGGTGAGCGTGTTGATGAGGGCCGGCATCAACACCGCCCAGTCCGACACCAGAGTGGAGAGCACAAGCCCGGGGCGCGGCAGAATGTAGGTGGGGATCTCGTTCAAGACGACAATCAGATCCCACGCCGTGAGGAAGGCGATCAGCACGCAAATGGGCAAGATCACCTTCAGCCGCTTGTCGCGCAGGCGCTTCTTTTCGCGCAGCGACAGGTCTGGCGCGTCGGTCTGCGACGGCCTGTCCTGTGTGGTCACGCTCGTCACCGTGCCGCCATCGCTGAGGAGAGCGCGGCTGAGGTGTTGCGGGCCGTCTCGGCGTACTGGGGTGAGGTGCGGTAGGCGCTTGAGCGTGGCGAAGGCTCGTCCACGAAGACCTGCTGGTCGATGCGCCCTGGCCGGCCCGTCATCACCGCAATGCGGGTGGACAGGTACACCGATTCAAAGACGGAGTGGGTGACGAAGATCACCGTCCACTCCCGCTCCGCCCAAAGGCGCAGCAAGTCATCGTTCAGTTTGAAGCGTGTGATCTCGTCAAGGGCGGCAAAAGGCTCGTCCATCAAAAGGACTTCAGGGTCGGTGGCGAGCGCGCGGGCGATGGAGACGCGCATCTTCATCCCGCCCGACAACTCGCGCGGGAAGGCGTGGGCGAAGTCCTCAAGACCAACGCTTTCCAGAGCGTCCATGATGCCGTCTTTGGCCGCTTTCCGGCTGATGCCTTTCAGCCGCAAAGGCAGGTACACGTTGTCGAACACCCGTGCCCAGGGCATCAAGGTCGGCTCCTGAAAGACGAAGCCCACCTCCTGTTCCTCCCCCACCCGCTCGGTGGCGCCGGACCAGGTGATGGTGCCGGCCGTCGGCACATCAAGCCCACTGACAAGGCGCAAGATGGTGGACTTGCCGCAGCCCGACGGGCCGAGGAGGCTCAAGAACTCTCCCCGCGCCACCGACAGGTCCACCCCGCGCAGCGCCTCCGTCCCGTTGTCGAACGTCTTGCCGACGCCCGACAGGCGGATGATGGGAGGGGCAGCGCCCTCCCGCCGTGCCGATCCTGCCTCGGCCTCTGCCAGCATCGCCGCCTACTTGCCAGTCAGCTCGGCTTTGCGGTCGTTGCCGATGCCTTTGTTGACGAAGTCGAGGGTGTACATCTTGGTGAGGTCGAGGCCCTCAGGCGTCACCCCCGCCGCCACCATCTTGTTGTAAAAACCCTCTATGCGCTCGGCCGTCATGGCGCCGATGCCATCGCTCAGCGCCTCGCCTGAATCGATGATGCCGTATTCCTTCATCTTTTCAATGGAGTAGGCCAGCTGCTCGTCCGTCATCTCAGGATTGTCGGCTTTGATGAGCGCGTTGGCAGCGCTCGGATCGCCGTAAAGGTAGTTCACCCAGCCGATGGCCGACGCATCCACGAAGCACTGGACCGCGTCGGGGTGATTGTCGATGGTCGCCTGCATGGTCTCCACCGTGGTGGCGTAGGTGTCGAACCCATAGTCGGCCAGAAGGAAGATGTTGGGCACGAAGCCGCCGACGCTCTCAATGGCAAAGGGCTCTGAGGTTACGTAACCCTGTTGGCCCGAGCGCTCGTCGGCTAGGAAAGGTGCCGGATTAAAGGTGTAGGGTTTGCGCTGCTCGGCGGTAAACCCGTACTCATCCATCATCCATTGATAGTAGGACTGGAAGCCATTCTCGCCGATGAACAGGTCAATGGTCTTCAAGCTCTCGAACGTATCAAGACCCTGATCGGGGTGGGTCATGATGATCTGCGGCTCTTTTTGCATGTGCGCCGCAACGACTTTGAGGGGAATGTCCTGCTCCACGGCCGAGAACGCCTGGAGGAGGTTGCCGCCCATGTGGAACTCGATCCGCCCGGCCAGGAGCAGGGCGCGGTTGTTCACCTGCGGCCCGCCTGGGGCGATGGTGACGTTGAGACCGCACTCCTTATAGGTCCCGTCCGCCACCGCTTGGTAGTAGCCCCCATGTTCGGCCTGGGGCAGCCAGTTGGTCCCGAATGTGACGTCCATCAGGTCTTGGGCCTGAGCCGAAGCGCCCGCCGCAGCCGCGGCGGTGAGCGCAAGGAAGAACGTGCGCATGGGTGATCCCTCTGTCATCGTTGTTGCCTATGGTTAGCACCCAATCTGAAAGGCGCCAACGCGGCGAGCTTGTCTCAGAATAAAATGCAATTTGCGTGCCGGACGGACGGACCTTTTGCCTTACGCCCAAGAGGCACTTACCGTTGCGCCCCATGTTCAAACGCCACACGCCCCCCACCATCCGCCGCCCCTTCGCCAACTACGCCCATGCGGTGGAAGTGCCAGCCGGCATGCGCCTTCTTGTGCTGTCAGGCCAGCTTGGCATCGGCCTTGACGAGACGGTGCCTGTCGGGGCCGAGGCCCAGGCAGCACTGTGTTTTGCCAACATTGCCGCCGTTCTGGACGCAGCCGGCGGAACCTCTGCCAACCTTGTGCGCCTCAATGCGTACGTGACCCACCGCGACCATCTGCCAGGCTATATGCGCGCGCGCGACGCCTTCGTATCCGACCCCGCTCCCGCTTCCACGCTGATGATCGTGTCAGGCTTTGCGCGCGAGGCGTTCGTTGTGGAGGTGGAGGCCCTCGCCGCCCTCCCCTAAAGCCTTCAGCAAGGTCGTTTTCATCGCCCTTCCCGCTTCACCGGAGCGGGCGCTGGAACTATCGTCGCCGGCAACCACACCTTGCCAAGGAGAGACCCATGGCGCTGCCGAGGCCCTACTGGGCGGAGATGACCGCGCTCGACTTTTCCACCGATACGGACGGATGGGTGGCGGTCATCCCCACAGCCGCCATCGAACAGCACGGCCCGCACCTGCCGCTCGGCACCGACGCCATCATCGCAGAAGGCATGGTGAAAACCGTTGTCGAGCGCCTGCCTGAAGAGGTGCCTGCGAGCTTCCTCCCCGTCCAGAGCGTCGGCAAATCCAACGAGCACATCTCCTATCGCGGCACCATTACCATGTCCTGGGACACGGCCATCAAGGCCTGGCTTGAGATGGCCACTTCCATGGTGCGGGCCGACATTCGCCGCTTTATCTTCGTGAACGCCCACGGCGGCAACACCGCCATGCTCGACATCATCGTGCGAGAGTTGCGGGTGCGCTTTGATGTCTTGGCCGTCCACACCGCCTGGTCACGCTTTGGTGATGGCAACACCCTTACCGATGAGGAGCGCGCCTACGGCATCCACGGCGGCACCATGGAAACAGCGCTCATCCAGCACTTCCGCCCCGACCTGTTGCGCCACGAGCATGTGGATACGTTTCAAAGCGCCCAGGCGCGGGTGGAGGCGGACCACACCCGCCTCGTCATCCACGGCGACCACGGGTTTGGCTGGAAGGCAGGAGACCTCAATCCCAACGGCGTCGTCGGCAATGCGGCCGCAGCCACGGCAGAAATGGGTGCGACCATTGCCCGCCATCAGGCCGACGGTTTCATTGAACTTTTGCGCGATGTGGCGGAGATTGATTTATCGGTCCTGAAGTAATCCTGGTTCATAGTCTGCCATACGGGGATAGCCGGGCCTTGTCCCAGTCGACACGATCCCTCTAGTGTTCAGCCCAGACGAGGGCCGTCCGACACCAATCGGCCCCATTGTTAAGGAGCATATGCATGAAACGCGTGATCCTCAGTGTCGCCGTATTGGCTGTGGCCAGCGGCACCGCACTGGCCAATGACGAAAAGACGTTCAACTTCGCTTTCCAAGGTGAGCTTAAAGGCCTCGACCCCTATTCGCTCAACGAGACCTTTACGCTGGGCACCCTCGGCAATGTCTATGAGGGGCTCACCAAACGCGACGGTGAGTTGAACATCATCCCCGGCCTTGCCGAAAGCTGGGAGGTGGTGGACGACAACACCTGGCGCTTCAAGCTGCGTGAAGGTGTGAAGTTCCACAACGGGAACGATTTCACCGCCGACGACGTGGTCTTCTCCGCCGACCGTGTGCGTGCGGAGGGCTCTGACCTGAAGACCCGCATTCCGGCCGATGCCGAGTTTGTCGCCGTCGACGATCACACCGTTGAAGTGCGCCTGTCCTCGCCCAACCCCATTCTCCACTATGAGTGGGACACCTGGCACATCATGGACAAGGAGTGGACCGAGGAGAACGACGCCGTCGCCGTCACCTCAGCCTCCGACGAAAACCCCAACTACGCCTCCATCAACGCCAACGGCACAGGTCCCTTCAAGATCGACAGCCATGAGGTGGGCGTGCGCACCACCCTCGTCCCCAATGAGGACTGGTGGGACTGGGACAACCGCAAATTCAATGTGGACCGTGTGGTCTTCACCCCCATCGGCCAGGACGCAACGCGCGTTGCTGCGCTTCTGTCGGGCGAGCTTGACCTTGTCTACCCGATCCCCGTTCAGGACATTCCGCGGGTGAACGCCAACCAAGGCACCGAGGCGATGACAGGGCCTGAGCTTCGCACCATCTTCCTCGGCTTCGACCAGACCCGGCCTGAGCTTCTTTACTCGTCTGTGAAGGGCGAAAACCCGTTCAAAGACAAGAAGGTGCGTCAGGCCTTCTACCAGGCCATCGACATCGAGGCGATCAAAGAGAAGATCATGCGCAACCTGTCGACCCCGGCAGCGCTGATGATCTCGCCCGCTCTCTTCGGCCGATCCGATGAGTTCGAGCGCTATCCCTACGATGTGGATGCCGCCAAGAAACTGATGGAAGAGGCCGGCTATGCGGACGGCTTTACCGTCGGCATGGATTGCCCGAACGACCGCTACGTCAATGACGAGCAGATCTGCCAGGCCGTTGCTGCCATGCTCGCCCGTATCGGCGTCACGGTGGACCTAAACGCTCAGCCGAAGTCCCAGTACTTCGCCAAGGTTCTGGCCTCCAACAAGTTCGACACCTCGTTCTACCTGCTCGGCTGGACCCCCGGGTCTTTCGACAGCTACAACGTGATTTTCAACCTCAACGCCTGCCGTAACGAAGACGGCACCGAAGGCGGCCCGTTCAACCTTGGTGGTTACTGCAACCCCGATGTGGACGCGCTGGCGGCAAAGATCCTGACCGAGAACGATCCCACCACGCGTGACGATCTGATCGCCCAGGCCTACACCATCATCAACGATGACGTGTCGCACATTCCTCTGCACCAGCAAGGTCTTGCCTGGGGCAAGGCTGACGGTGTGGATGTTGTCCAGCGTCCGGAAAACGTCCTGATGCTCTACCACGTCAACAAGTAATCACGGTCGGGGCGGCCGCGCGCCGCCCCTTCCCTTTGCGCCGCCATGGCCGCCTTCATCATCCGCCGCCTTTTCCAGGCCGTTATCGTCATGCTGGTCGTGGCGCTGATTGCCTTCCTGTTGTTTCGCTTCGTGGGCGATCCCATCAACCAAATGGTGGGCATTGAAACCACGCCCGCAGAGCGCGAGGCGCTGCGCGAGCGGCTCGGTCTGAACGACCCCATCATCCTTCAGTTCTGGCGTTTCATCAGCAATGCCGCGGTGGGCAACTTCGGCGTCTCCTACCAGTTCAAACAGCCTGTCTCGGACCTTCTGGCCTCCCGCCTGCCGGCGACGCTGGAACTGTCGTTCGTGTCGGCGGTCTTTGCCCTTTTCGTGGGCATTCCCATGGGCGTTTATGCAGGTCTTCGGCGCAACTCCTGGCTCGCCAAGTTCTTCCTGACGGTCTCCCTGGTGGGGATCTCGCTGCCGCCCTTCCTCATCGGCATTTTGCTGATCTACATCTTCGCCGTCACCTTGCAGTGGCTGCCCTCCTTCGGCAGGGGCCAGGTGGTGGACCTTGGCTTCTGGACCACAGGCTTTTTGACCGTCAGCGGCCTCAAAGCACTCATCTTGCCGGCGATCACCCTTGGGCTCTTTCAGATGACGCTCATCATGCGCCTGGTCCGCGCCGAAATGCTTGAGGTCTTGCGGGCCGACTACATCCGCTTTGCCCGCGCGCGCGGCTTGAAGGCGCGCGCCATCAACTTCGGCCATGCTTTGAAGAATACGCTTGTGCCGGTCATCACCATCACGGGGCTGCAGCTTGGCGCGGTCATTGCCTTTGCCATCATCACCGAGACCGTGTTCCAGTGGCCGGGGATGGGGCTGATGTTCCTGCAGGCGGTGCAGAATGTGGATATCCCGATCATGGCCGCCTACCTCATCCTGGTCGCGTTCCTGTTCGTGGTCATCAACCT
>JBCDCF010000182.1:0-7030 GCA_039182345.1 Pseudomonadota bacterium | reverse complement strand
TTGAAATTGTTTGGCGACCCCGCCAGGATTCGAACCTGGGACCTACGGATTAGAAGTCCGTTGCTCTATCCAGCTGAGCTACGGGGCCTGACACGGGATTTGCGAGCCTCAGTGGGTGGGCGCGATCAGTGAGTCCAAGGGGCCGGGCGGTCGGATTTGAAGTTGTCGGCGTAGGCGATGGTGCGCTCGCGTCTCACCTTCTCGTCCTCAATGCGGTATTCAAGGCCCGTGCGCTCGGCGTAGGCGACCGCCTCGTCTTTGGTGGGGAAGTCCAGGTGGACCTGGCGCCGGGTGTCGGTGCTTGTGGTCCAGCCCATCAAAGGGTCGACGCCAGGGGCATCGGCCGGCACGTACTCAAGCCGCCAGCGACGGGTGCGCCGTGTGCCGGACTGCATGGCCGTCTTCGCAGGTTTGAAAATCCGAGCTTTCATCCTTGCCTCCCGGACAGCGGGGTCGACCCCACCGCCCCTTGCCACCGACACGTTGACGCGTCCCGCCATCCCTAAGGCGCGATGGTCGGGGCAGCAAGATTCGAACTTACGACCCCCGGTTCCCAAAACCGGTGCTCTACCAGGCTGAGCTATGCCCCGTCCGCGCAGTCCCTACACCACAGATGGACCAGAACACAATGGACGAGACCGCGCACAGCACACGATTCCATGGGTCCACACCCTCCACGATAATGTCAGGGTTGGCGCTCCACACGGGGGTGGTGAAGCCTGTCGCCAGGCATGAGGCCAATGTCTTCGGAGACGCCGGCATTCACCTCGAACACGAAGCGGGCCGTGCCGGCAGAATCGATGGGGTCTGTGGAGAATGGCGTCGTGTTTTCGGCAATGGAGACCACGGTGCCGTCCGCCTTGACGAAAATGATGTCGAGGGGAAGGGGCGTGTTCTTCATCCAAAAGGAGCGCAGGTCCTCGCCGCCGAAGTCAAACAGCATGCCGTGGTCCCGGGCCATGTCTTCGCGGAACATAAGGCCGCGGGCGCGCTCCATGGGGTCGTCAGCCATTTCGATGGTGAAACGGTGGGTGCCTGACTGTGTCTGAAGCACCACCTCGTCCGTGCCAACGGTGACCTCAACCGGCTGCGCATCCTTTGCAGCACCCGGCAAGGTGAGAGGCCCGGCCAGAAGGAGGCAGAACGCGGCAACCGTCAGCGTCACAAACCGCAAGGCCGTCACAGAGCCTCTCGCCGCACCGCCGTCCAAAAGTCGCAAGGGATCGCGCCAAACGTCTGCGATTGGCCGCCTGTCACACAGGCCAGGCGACCTTGGCGCGCGCGCAGCGGTGGCAGCGCGCGGCACTAGTGGGACTGGGGAACGGTTGTGCCTGTGTCCGGCAGGATTTCCGCCGCCATCAATCCCTTGGGGCCGGTGCCGAACCGCACCCTGACGATCTGATTGGGACGAAGCTCTGTGATCCCAAACCGGCGCAACGTCTCCATATGGATGAAGATGTCGGGAGTGCCTTCCCCGCGGGTTAGGAAACCGTAGCCTTTGCTGCGGTTGAACCACTTCACGCGGACGCGTTCGGCAGGACCCTCAGGGGTGACCTGAACGTGAGCGCGGGAGGGGGGCAATTGGGACGGATGGGCCGCCACCGACTCATCCATGGACAGGATGCGGAAGGCCTGCAGGCCCTTCGGTCCCGTCACCACTTCACACACGACACGGGCGCCTTCATAGGCACTCTGGTAACCGTCGCGTCTGAGGCAGGTGACGTGGAGCAAAACGTCAGCCCCACCATCGTCAGGGACGATGAAGCCGTAACCCTTGCCCACATCGAACCATTTGATACTGCCTGACATCTCGGTCAGGTTGTCCAACCCCTCTAGGGATGGAGTCTCCAGACGGTCGTCCGCCGAATAACCGTCGAAGTATTGACTCAGCTTTTCGTCGCTCACCACAAAACCCGCCGCCTCACATGACGCATGCGCCGCACCAACAAATTGTGAATCGAACGTTATCATTCCTACTGGTCTTGCGCGACCGTCTGACAAGCATCACTGGAATTGTGTGGCGAATGAGACACAGGATTTTAGTCAAATCTCAATAAACCGCTTTGCGCGAATGTTGCCGCCAAAGGGGTGCGGATGACCACGTCCGCGCTGTCGTCCTGGTCCGTCGGCTCGGCTGAAGCAATCACCAGCCGTGCCCCATTGGCCTTGGCAAGTCTTGGAAATCCCGCCGCGGGGTAGACCACGAGGGACGAGCCCAAAGCAAAGAACACGTCCGCAGCGAGGCTATGCGCTTCGGCCTCCTCCATGGCATCCGCCGGCATCATCTGCCCGAATGACACAATGGCCGCCTTGATGAGCCCGCCGCAGCGCGTACACCGCGGAACCTTGTGCCGGGCGCTGACTTCGGCCCGCACCCAGTCGATTTCGTAGCGACGGTGGCAGTCCAGGCACGTGGCGTGGTCGGCGCAGCCATGGAGTTCAATCATCTTGTCCTCAGGAACGCCGGAGCGGCGGTGAAGACCGTCAATGTTCTGCGTGATGACCGCCGTCACTGGCCCGTCCGTTGCAAGGTGCGCGATGGCCTGGTGGGCGGCATTGGGTTCGGCACTGGCAAACTGGTCGCCCATGATGAAGCGCCGACGCCAGTCCTCCATGCGCGCCTCTTCTGAGCGGCAGAACGCATCGTAGGTGATGGGCTCCATCTGGCTCCAGATCCCGCCGGCGCTGCGATAATCGGGAATGCCTGACTCTGTGGAAAGGCCTGCCCCGGTAAACACCACTGCCCGCCGCGCTTCGGCCACAAGCGTGGCAAGGGCTGCTGCAGCATCGTCAATGTCAGTGAGAGTCACACCCATGGTGGGCCGACTGTGCCGCGATTGGGCAGCCTTGGAAAGCCGAGAGGCAAGCCGTTGACCCTCCCAACCCACTACCAAACGAAGCCCAGAGAGCTGCAAAGGTTGACCGTCAGGCGAAGGCACGGCTGCGATAGGCAAGGGCCTCGGCCACATGGCGGCGCCCGACGGTCTCGCTTGCGGCAAGGTCGGCAATGGTGCGGGCAACGCGCAAGGTCCTGTGATAGCCGCGGGCCGACAGATTGCGCTCGCTGGCCGCCTTGTCCACAAGGTCAAGGGCATCGGTGTCGGCGGCAAGGGTGTCCTCAAGCGCTTTGACGGTGCACTCGGCATTGACGTCGATCTCGCCATAGTCGCGATACCGCTCGGTCTGGCGCACGCGAGCCTCAATGACCCTGCCGGCCACATCCATCGAGGGTTCGCCCGGCGGGGCGCGCAGGTTCTTTGGCGCAACCGCACCCACTTTGATGGACACATCGATCCTGTCCAGCAAAGGACCGGACAGGCGGCCCTGATAATCTGCCGCGCATGCCTTGCCGCGCTTGCAGGTGACGCCAGGCTCGCCGGCGTTGCCGCACCGGCATGGGTTCATGGCCGCCACAAGCTGAAAGCGGGCGGGGTAGGTGACGCGGTGGCTTGCCCGCGCAATCATCGCCCTGCGCGTCTCCAAAGGTTCGCGCAGGGCATCGAGCACTTGCGGGGCGAACTCCGGCAACTCGTCCAAAAACAAAATGCCGCCATGGCACAAGGACACCTCGCCCGGCCGGGCCCTTGGGCCACCGCCAATCAGCGCGGCCATGGAGGCGGAATGGTGGGGGGCGCGAAAGGGGGCTGACGCATCAAGCTTGCCTTCAGCCAATTGGCCGGCGATGGAGCGGATCATCGCGCTCTCAAGCAGCGTCTTCGGCGCAAGGTTCGGCAGGATCGAGGGCATGCGCTCTGCCAACATGGATTTGCCGGCACCGGGTGGCCCCACCATCAAAAGATTGTGGCCGCCTGCCGCGGCAATCTCCAACGCGCGCTTGGCCCCTTCCTGACCTTTGACGTCGGCAAAGTCGCCGCCGACCCCAGCGCCGCGCTTCACCTTCGCCTCAGGCCGCGACAGCACCTGGCGCCCGGCAAAATGGTTGGCAAGCGCAGCAAGGCTTGGGGGTGCGAGGATGGGCATGTCCGCCGAGGCCCAGGCGGCTTCCCCACCATCAGCCGCAGGGCAGATGAGCCCGCGCCCCAACTCGTTGGCACCCACGGCTGCGGGGAGGGCGCCCGAAACCCCCACAATTCTGCCATCAAGCCCCAATTCGCCCATCACCACATAGCGGTCGAGGGCGTCCTGCGGCACCGCATCCAAAGCGCTCATCAACCCGAGGGCAATGGGAAGATCGTAGTGGCTGCCCGCCTTCGGAAGATCGGCCGGCGCTAGATTGACGGTGATGCGCCTTGGCGGCAGCGACAGGCCCGTTGCCAGTAGCGCCGCACGCACCCGTTCGCGGCTTTCGGCCACAGCTTTGTCGGCAAGGCCCACAATCATGAACGAGACCGTTCCCGGGGCCACTTGGACTTCCACCTCCACGGGGACGGCGTCGATCCCCCGAAAGGCGATGGTGGTGATGCGGCTGACCAAAATGCCCGACCTGCAATAAACAGTGACTTTATCAATCTTAAATAGCAATTTGTCGGAGTTCGCGCAACTTATGTTGCTGCGGTGTCGATTGTTTCTTGGCTTGCGGGCGATAGGTGACCAAATTGAGGTCAGCCGGAATGCCACCGGGCACGGAAAACGTGCAGCGCGCCACCATGCGACGGCGCCTCGATGGAAACAGGGAGAGGGAGGCGGCGATCCGTTGATGATCGTCCTGCCTATTGGGAAACAACCAGTGACACTCGAATCGCCTGGACGACCGCGCGCCGCCAAGAGAAGGCCCACGAAGTTGCGCGCCTTTCATCCCATGGTGCGGCGCTTCGTGCCGCGAAAGCGTGGGACGGCCGCCAGCGGCGCAAACCCGTGGCTCGGCGTCCACTCCCGCCTTCCAGGCCGCCGCGTCAATCCTTTGGACAGGAAGACGCCCACATTCGGGACCCTTGGCACCCTTGAGGTGCGCCTCGCCAGAACCGCTGGCGAGGTGCGGCGCGCCCAGCAGATCCGCTACCAGGTCTTTTACGAAGAGATGGCTGCGCAGCCTGACCCATACGCCATGGCAACGCGCAGGGACCGCGATCGGTTCGATGCCGTGTGCGACCATCTTCTTGTCATGGACCACAATGTCACCGCCCGACGGTTTCGCAGGCACAAGCCGCAGATTGTCGGCACTTACCGCCTTCTGCGCCAGGAGATCGCGGAAACCAGCGGCGGCTTTTATTCGGTCTCCGAGTTCGACGTGGACGCCCTCGTGTCGCGCCACAAGGACAAGCGCTTCTTGGAGCTTGGCCGCTCCTGCGTCCTCAAGCCCTATCGCGACAAACGCACGGTGGAACTGTTGTGGCACGGTGCGTGGTCGTACGTGCTGCGCCACAATATTGACGTGATGTTCGGCTGCGCGTCCCTGTCGGGCACCGATCTCGACGCGCTGGCGCCGGCGCTCTCCTACCTTCACCACAATCACTTGGCGCCGCCCCAATGGCAGGTAAGGGCGCTTGATGAGCGTTATGTGCCCATGAACAGGCTGAGCGCCGATGAGGTGGATGCACGCAAGGCGTTGCGAGCCCTTCCGCCCTTGATCAAAGGGTATTTGCGCCTAGGCGCCTACATCGCCGACGGGGCTGTGGTGGACAATCAGTTCGGCACGACGGACGTGATGATCATTTTGCCGGTGGCCGAAATCTCCAACCGCTACATAAACTACTACGGTGCCAACGCGTCTCGCCACGCCTGACGGTGTGCGGAACGCTCCTGTCGGCGCCTTATGGGTCCACACCCTAGGGCACGATCTGCTCGGTTGACCGAAACCGGGCGGTGACGCGCGCGTTGGTGAATGGGATGCTTGTCCCTCTGGTTCGGTCTGATCCGGTTCGGGCGGCACTTCAGTCAATGGGCGGCAAGGCTCTCGTGCACACGTCGGGACGGCCAGCGGAGAGGGCGGCATGAGGGTTGCAATCATCGGCGCCGGGGTGTGCGCGGGCGCGGCCTCGGCACGCCTTCGCCAGGCCGGCATTGAAGCACAGGTCTTTGAAAAATCCCGTGGCCCCGGTGGTCGCACCGCCACACGCCGCACCACGGTGGACGGCCGCAAGGTGGGCTTTGACCATGGCTGCACCGTTGCCACTGCCGATGGCGTTGCCTTCAAAGCATTCCTGGATGAAGCGGTTGAGGCCGGCGCCGCCGCCCCCTGGCCTGAAGGCCTTGGCGTCGTGGGCGTTCCTGGCATGAATGCCTTGGCCCGGCGACTGTTGGCGGACACCCAGATCCACCCTGGCTTTCCGGTCGCATCCCTCAACCGTCAAGGCGATGGTTGGCACCTGACAGCCAATGATGGCCGCAGCGCCGGCCCTTTCGCCGCTGTCCTGTCGACGGTGCCCGCCGTCCAGGCCGTTCCGCTACTGGCCAGCGCCGCGCCGATGCTTTCAGACGCTGCCGCCACAGCCACCTACAACCCCGCCTGGGCAGGCCTTTTTGCGTTCCCCGATGCGGAGAGCCATCGTCTGGCGGACCTTGAGGCCACAGCGTTGCAAGCCGAGGGAGTGGAGCGCCTCATTGACAACGGCGGCAAACCTCACCGCGTTGGCGCAACACTTGTCCTCCACGCCGACCCCGTCTGGTCCGCCAAAAACCTTGAGTGGGAGGCGCAGACCGTCCGCGACCACTTCGTCAAGCTCCTGAGCGGCCTGTCGCTGCCTGAACCCATGTACGCCTCAGCCCACCGCTGGCGCTACTCCACACCAGCCAAGACCGCGGTCATGGACACGCCCTTCGACCCCTCCTTGATGGTCGGTGCCGCCGGCGATTGGGCCGGCCCCACAGGCGCCATTCCTCTAGAGAACGCCTACCTCGCAGGAACCGCCCTCGCGGATGCCGCCGCATCGGCCCTCACTGGAGAGCGTCCAAGCGTATAGGCAAAGAGGCCCTGGAGTGAGGGGAATTGCGCACCGCCGGGCCATAACGCGCATCCATGCGGGTGCTACGTGTACTAGGTGGGCTCCACCACACGGCGCAACCGCAAGCGTGTGATCCTGTTGCGCTCGCGCTCGGCCACCTCGAAGCGCACACCGTGGAAGGTGAAGGC
>JBCDCF010000181.1:0-7032 GCA_039182345.1 Pseudomonadota bacterium | reverse complement strand
TGGTCGCCATTGCCGTCGCGCTCATCCTCGGCGGGGCGGTGGGCAACCTTGTGGACCGTGTGGTCTACGGCGCCGTGGTTGACTTTGTGTCCATGCACTACGGCCAGTTTTCCTGGTACGTCTTCAACGTGGCGGATGCGGCCATCGTCATCGGCGTCATCGTTCTTGTGGCCGATGCGGTGTTCGCGCGGCCCCAGGCCGGGGCATCGTCAACGTCCTCTTAAGGACGTGGTGTGATTTTTCTGCATCACCCCACCACCGATTGGCTGGGCCTGTTGACTGGCGGGGCCGTTGGCGCGATGGCTGATCCTGTAGCCCTGCGCCACGTGCGCGCGAATGAGTGAGGATGGCATGATCGCAAAGAGTATCGTGGTGATGGTGCTGGCCCTCGCGGTGGCGGGCTGCAACACCAGCTACAACTATTTCGAGGAAGAGGCGGACGCCTCCGAAGGCTCAGGGGACACCACGGCCTTCGGGTCCATCTTGTCCATGACGGGGATGGTGGCCAAGCCAAAGCCTGCCATTCAGTATCGCCAGCGCGCCCCGCTCGCGATGCCGAGCACCACCGAGCTGCCGACCCCTGAGGACGGCAAAGCGGCCCAAGCCGCCGTCAACTTCCCCGAAGATGCCGACGATGCCGAGCGCAAACGCCAGCAGGAGCTTGCCGCCGTGGGCGCCGCATCGGCCTATGAGCGCAATGGTCGCACCGAGACCGGCAACGTGCGCGTCAATCCCGGCGATCAGCAGGTGAGGGACAATGCGGGCCGCCGCTACGACACAGGGCTGCGGCAGACAGGCTCGCAGCACTTCCGCCTGTCGCGCGAGCAGATGCGCCAGAGCTTCAGGGGCAAGGCCAAGGAAGGCTCGCTGTTGACCGAAGAGGGCAAGGCCGCCCCGCGCGCCTACCTCATTCAGCCGCCTGAAGACTATCGCACCCCCGCCGACACGGCCGCCGTCCCCGATCCCGGCGACATTGAAAACAGCGAATGGGCCAAGCGTCGTCTCTATAAGCCCAATGATCGTCGCCCGCCGCGGATGATCAAAGAGTAGGCATCGGGCGCGTCAGTCAAAGACTGTTGATGGCACGGGTGGGCGGCAATTTGCCCTTGGCCCACCCCCAAACCTTACGAAAACTTCAGTGGCCGCATCGACGCCGCAGGCGTAGCGTCCCGTCACCACACATGTGCCGACGGGATCTGCGTATACAATGTCTTTGTCACTCTCGAAGACCCTCGCCGCCGCGGGGTGCGCCGCGTTGTTGAGCGTACCGGCTCTGGCCGCCCCCGTGGACCTTGGCAACCTGACCCTGGCGCCAGGAGCCGAGTCCTTCACCCTCGACAATGGGCTTGAGGTGGTGGTCATCCCAGACCGCCGCGCCCCCATCGTGACACACATGTTGTGGTACCGCGTGGGGTCGGCCGACGAGCCGCCAGGCAAATCCGGCATCGCCCACTACCTCGAGCACCTCATGTTCAAGGGCACCGAGGACAACCCAGGCAACACCTTCTCGGCCACGGTCTCGCGGGTGGGCGGACGGGAGAACGCGTTCACCTCCAACGACTACACGGGCTACTTCCAGCAGGTGGCCAAGGAACACCTGCCCCAGATGATGGCTTTTGAGGCCGACAGGATGAAGAACCTCATCCTCACCGAAGAGGTCAGCGCGCCAGAGCTCAACGTCGTCCTTGAGGAGCGCCGCTCGCGGGTGGAAACCCAGCCGTCGGCCGAGCTTGGCGAAGCCTTGGACGCGGCGCTTTACGTCAACCATCCCTATGGCGACCCCATCATCGGCTGGCCCGATGAGGTGAGCAGCCTCACCAGTGAGGATGCGCTCGCCTTTTATGCGGACCATTACCGTCCCAGCAACGCCATCTTGGTGATCGCCGGCGACGTGTCGGTGGACGAGGTGCGCGACCTTGCTGCCTACACCTACGGCGCCATTGAGGACACGGCGGGCCGGGCAGAGCGCAAGCGCCCGCAACCGCAACCCCTGCGCGCCGACCGCATTGTGGAACTGCGTGACCCTCGCGTGCTCCAGCCGACGGTGCAGATCGCCTGGCTGGTGCCAAGCTATGCCAAAGCAGAGGATGGCCACGCCGAAGCCCTTGACCTGTTGTCGGAGGTGCTTGGCGGCAGCAACACAAGCCGGCTCTACACCACGCTGGTGCGGGACGACAAAATCGCCACCACCGCAGGCGCCTGGTACCTGTCGAGCGCTGTGGACCACACCCGGTTCGTCACCTACGCCATCCCCCGTGACGGCGTCAGCCTTCAGGACCTTGAGGGGGAAATGCGCCGCCTCATCGCCGGCATTGCCGAAAACGGCATCAGCGACGAGGAGTTGGCACGGGCAAAGACCAACCTTCTCGCCTCGGTGATCTTCGCCCAGGACAGCCAGTCGTCCCTGGCGCGCATTTTCGGCACCGCCCTCACCACAGGCTCCACCGTTGAGGACGTGCAGACCTGGCCCACCAAAATCAACGCCGTCACGAAGGCGGACGTGCAGGCCGCTGCCGCCCGCTTCCTGGATGGCAAGCCCACGGTGACGGGCCGCCTGATGATGGCCAGTGATCCCACCCAAGCCGACGCCGGCGTTGCGACGCGCTAGTCAGGGCGTAGGGAGAAGATGATGTTCAATGCACGTCAGTGTGCCATGCTCGTTGCCGGATTCGTCTTTGCTGCGGTCGGGAGTGCGCACGCCATCGAGATCGAGGAAGTCACAAGCCCCGGCGGCATCACTGCGTGGCTGGTGTCGGACGACACTGTGCCCGTGGTTGCCGTTGATGTGGCGTTCGCCAACGCAGGCGCCTCCCAGGACCCGGACCAAAAGGCAGGGCGCGCCAACCTGATGGCCGCCCTCCTTGATGAAGGGGCGGGGGACTTGGACTCCGTCGCCTTCCAGACCGTCCTCCAGGACAAGGCCGTGCGCCTGTCCTTCACAGCCACCCGCGACCACCTTTATGGCGACCTTCGCACCCTTTCCACCAGCATCGAGGATGGCTTTGACCTGATGCGCCTTGCGCTGATGGAGCCCCGGTTCGACGAGGCATCCATCGAGCGTTTGCGTGCGCAAATTGTCTCACGTCTGCGCCGTGACATGCAGGACCCCAACGCGGTCGTGGCGCGGCTTTGGTCGCGCACGGCCTTCCCGGGCCACCCTTACGCCACCCCCAGCAACGGCACGGTGGACAGCGTCGGCAGCCTCACCCGCGATGACCTTGTCGCCGCCCACAGGGATGGGATCGGCAAGGACAATCTGTTCATCTCCGTGGTGGGCGACATCGACGCGCAAACCCTCGGTCCGCTGCTGGATAAGGCGTTTGCCGACCTGCCAGAGACGGCCGGCCTCACCGACGTTGCGCCCGTCATCCCGCGCACAGGGCTGAAAGTGTCCGACACGTTGCCTTCGCCTCAGACCGCCATCCGCTTCGGCGCCCCGGGGCTAGAGCGTGAGGACCCCGATTTCATCCCGGCCTTCGTCATGAACCACATTCTTGGCGGCGGCGCGTTCTCCTCATGGCTGTTTGAGGAGGTGCGCGAGAAGCGCGGGCTCGCCTACTCGGTCTACTCCTACATCGCCCCTTATGAGCACACCTCCTTGTTCGGCGGCGGCACAGCCACCCGCAACGACCAGGTGGACGAGGCGCTGGCGGTGATCCGCGCACAGTTCGCGCGCATGGCGGAGGAGGGACCGACGGAGGAGGAACTGGCCGACGCCAAGGCCTTCCTGACAGGCTCCTATGCCTTGAGGTTCGGCTCCTCCAGCTCCATCGCCCGCCAGCTCCTCTTCATCCAGATCGAGGATTTGGGGATGGACTATGTCAGCCGCCGCAACGGCCTCATCGAGGCGGTGACACTTGAGGATGTGCGCCGTGCTGCAAAGCGCATCTTCTCCGACGGTGAGCCCACCATCGCCATCGTCGGCGCGGCCAGCGGCTGAATTCGGCCCTTTGCCCTTGTGAGTCGAGGCGCAAGACGTCTCGACACCCTTCCGCTGTTCAATGTATTGCCCATGCAACAGCGGATCTTGTGCATGAACGACGACCAATCGCTGACGGACCGCCTGGTGCAGCTGCGCCAGCAACACCGCGACCTTGATGCTGCCATCGAGGCGCTTGAAGGCGCTGGCTCCACGGACCTCTTGCAGGTCAAGCGGCTGAAGAAGCAAAAGCTGAAGCTGAAGGACGACATCCGCGCCCTGTCCGCCCACGTCATCCCGGACATCACCGCATGAGCGTCATGGCGCCGCCCGTGGCGGTCATCATGGGCAGCCAGTCCGACTGGGAGACCATGCGCCACGCCGCTGAGACCCTGGCAGACCTTGCCATCGGTCACGACAGCCTCATTGTGTCCGCCCACCGCACCCCCGACCGCCTCTACACCTTTGCCAAGGGCGCGGCCGAAACGGGCGTGAAGGTGGTGATCGCAGGGGCCGGCGGTGCGGCCCACCTTCCAGGGATGGTCGCCTCCCTCACACCCCTGCCTGTGTTCGGCGTGCCTGTGGAGAGCAAGTCCCTGTCGGGGTGGGACAGTTTGTTGTCCATCGTCCAAATGCCTGCGGGCGTTCCTGTGGGGACCCTTGCCATCGGCAAGGCGGGGGCGGTGAATGCGGCTCTTCTTGCCGCGTCCGTGCTTGCCCTCAGCGATGCCGCCTTGGCAGACCGCCTTGCCGCATGGCGCGCGGCCCGTACGGATGCGGTGGACGCCAGGCCCAAGGACACCGTGTGAGTCTCTCCCCGGGCGACACCATCGGCATGCTCGGCGGCGGCCAGCTGGGCAGGATGATGGCCCTTGCGGCCGCGCGCCTTGGCCTGAAGACCCACATTTACGCCCCGCCAGGCGACGCGCCTGCCGCTGACGTAGCCGCAGCCCACACCAGCGCCGCCTATGATGATGCGGCCGCCCTTGCCGCCTTCGTCACTAACGTGGATGTGGTCACCTACGAGTTCGAGAACGTCCCTGTCGCGCCCCTTCGTCCCCATGCTGCCCACGTGCGCCCTGCCATCACGGCCCTTGAGGCGGCCCAGGACAGGGTCACGGAAAAGGCGTTTTTGGCGGAAAGCGGCCTTCCCGTGGTCCGCCATGCTGCCGTCGACAGTGCCGCCGACCTTGCGGCCGCTGCCCGTCATGTGGGCCTGCCTGCCATCTTGAAGACGCGCCGCTTCGGCTATGACGGCAAAGGTCAGGTGCGCGTGGAGCCGGGGCACGACCTTGGCGCAGCCTTCGCTGCCATCGGCGAAGCGCCTGCCATTTTGGAGGCAGCGATCCCCCTTGCTGCCGAGACCTCCACCATCCTTGTGCGCAGTGCCGACGGCGCCTGTCTTGCCTATGACCATCCCTTGAATGCTCACAGCGAGGGGATCTTGCGCCGCTCCACCCTGCCAGGCCCGTTGAGCCCGACGCAGGCGGGCGAGGCACAGGCGCTGGTGGCGGCCCTTGCCGACGCGCTCTCCTACGTGGGCGTCCTGACGGTGGAGTGGTTCATCGACACCGAGGGGCGATTGATTGCCAACGAAATGGCCCCCCGCGTCCACAACACAGGACACTGGACCGAGGACGGTGCCCGCACCAGCCAGTTCGAGAACCACGTGCGCGCCATCGCAGGCTGGCCCCTTGGGCCTGTGGAGAGGGCCGGCCCCATCGAAATGCGCAATCTCATCGGCAGCGATGTAGACGGATGGCGTGATTATCTCCACAATGACCGTGCGCGCCTTCACCTTTACGGAAAGGCCGCCGCACGCCCCGGTCGGAAGATGGGGCACGTCAACATCGTACCGCCCCCGGTGGACAATCGGGGCGAGGGCTGTTAGCGAGCCCATTCACGGGCGTGTGGCGTTGACGCGGCTCGACACTATATCGTAGCGACGCGCCCAATCACCCGGCGGTGGGCTGGGCGTTTTTCATCATGCGACACGGCGGGACGGTGCAGCCGCAATGCATCGTGCAATGGAAGGATACCGGCTAAGTGCAAGTTCTCGTTCGGGACAACAATGTCGACCAGGCGCTGAAGGCGCTGAAAAAGAAGATGCAGCGCGAAGGCATCTTCCGTGAAATGAAAATGCGCAACCACTACGAAAAGCCGTCCGAAAGGAAGGCGCGCGAAAAGGCAGAAGCCGTCCGCCGCGCCCGTAAGCTGGCCCGCAAGCGCGCCCAGCGCGAAGGCCTGATTCCCGGCAAAAAGCGCAGCTAATCCACCGCTGACGTCAACGACACCGTTCCGGCCGCAGGCCTGCCTCGTCACACATGGTGCGAGGCGGCAACGCGCGTGCGCCGGTGGCGGTGATCGGTCGCATTTGGCAGCATGAGACATTGCGGCGCGAAGGGCATCGCTCGAAACTGAAAATTCGAGCATAGTGTGGTGATGCCGATTCGATGCCGTCGGCCATGGCTTTCGGAGCGCGTGATGATGATACTGAAGGCGGACCTGTCGCGCCGATTGAGCTTCATTGCACCGGCCCTTTGTGTGGCCGTGCTCCTTGGTGGCTGCGTGGTGGATCAGGTGGCCTCAGGTCCTGGGCGCGTGATCAGCCCTGAATCGGGCTCGCCCACCAACATTGCCTCTCTCACCGAAGTGGTGAATGCCAACCCCAACGATGCCAGCGCCTACAATATGCGCGGCACCGCCTACGGGCGCGCAGGCAAGCACAAGCAGGCCCTGGACGACTTCAACCAGGCCATCACCATCAACCCGTCCTATTACCAAGCCTATGCCAATCGCGCCCTCGTCCACCGCAGGATGGACAACCTTGATGGCGCGCTGTCGGACTATTCCTCCGCCATCCGCATCAATCCCACCTACGAGACCGCCCTCGTGGGTCGCGGCAACCTTTACCGCCAAAAGGGCGAGCGTGAGCGTGCGCTCACCGACTTCAATGCCGCCATCAGCGCCAACTCAGGCGACCCGCGCGCCTACCACAACAGGGCGCTGATCTATCAGTCCCAGAACCTTCACTCGTTTGCGGTGGAAGATTTCGGGATTGCCATCGGCCTCGACCCCAACGCGCCCGAACCCTACAACGGCCGTGGCGTCAG
>JBCDCF010000180.1:0-7055 GCA_039182345.1 Pseudomonadota bacterium | reverse complement strand
GGCGGCGGCCGTCAGCGCGGCATCCTCGCGGGTGAAGGCGCCGCGCTCGAACAGCACCACCACCAGCTCCAGGGGGACGACGATGAGGGCAGCGGCAGCGGGGAGCGTCAACATCAGCGCGAACTCAAGCGCGCGGTTTTGCGTCCACAGCGCCCCGCCCACATCATTGGCCCTGAGGCGCCTTGAAAGGTCCGGCAGGAGGGCAACCCCAATGGCAATCCCCACCATGCCGAGAGGGAGCTGGTAGAGCCTGTCGGCGTAATAAAGGTGGGAGACGGCGCCGGTCCAGAACGATGCGATGATGGTGCCGGCGACAATGTTGATCTGGGTAATGCCGCCGGCGGCAATGCCTGGGATCGCCAGCGTGAGGAGGCGTTTGACGCGGGGCGAGCTGCGCGGGCGCTTCAATGTGAGGTGAACGCCGAGCCGCCGCACGGCAAAAATCAACAGCACCAGCTGTAGGATCCCCGCCAGGAACACCCCTGCGCACATGATGAGCCCCGCCTCGCGCGGCGTCACATCAAGCCAGGATGCTGCCGCAAGCCCCCCGATCAGGACGATATTGAGGATGACGGGCGCGAAGGCGGCGGCGGCAAACTTGTCCAGCGTGTTGAGGATGCCCGACAACAGCGCCACCAGCGACATGGCAACAAGGTAGGGAAAACAAATGCGCATGTAGAGGACCGTGAGGTCCACCTGCTCTGCGCCCGAAAAGCCTGGCGCAAGGACCAACACGAAGAGGGGAGTGAAGAGCTCCGCCAGTGTGGTCAGCGCCAGAAGAATGACAAGGAGCCAGGACAGGACCGACGAGGCGAACTGTTCGCCCCCGCTCGGCCCCTCCTCCGCGCGCACCCTTGCAAACAAGGGCACGAAGGCTGAGTTGAACGCCCCTTCCGCAAACAGCCGCCGAAAAAGGTTCGGCAGCTTGAAGGCCACGAAGAACGCATCGGAAATGGGCCCTGCGCCCAGGACAGCGGCCACCAACAGGTCTCGAACGAAGCCGAGAACCCGGCTGACGGCGGTAAACGCGCCCACCGTTGCGAAATTGCGCAAGAGCTGCATGGCTGCCGCTTGCTTTCAGTTCAGAACCCTAGGCCGCCCTGGCACCAAGTCCTGCACCAGGTGCGTTGTCGTAGGCGGCAATCAGGCAATCGGCAATGTGTGCTTTGACGTCAGGGTCCGTGATCTGCTGGTTGTCGTGACCTGTGACGTAAAAGACATCCACAACCCGCTCCCCGAAGGTGGCAAGCTGAGCGGATCGGACATTAAGGCTGAGGTTCATCAACGCTTTGGACAGGTCGCGGAAGAGGCCTGGCCTATCAAGGCCCGTCACTTCGATAGCGGTGTAGCGCTCCGACCAGTCGTTCGCCATCAACACGTCGGTGGGGTGGTGGAAGGCCTTTTGTTTGACGGCGCGGGGCCGCCTGTCCACGGGGGCGGGGATCGGCTCTTCGTCGGCCTGGGCCTTGCGCACCATGTCGACGATGCGCTCCACCCGCGCCGATTCTTCCTGAAGGCTGTCGGTCAAAGGGGTGAGGGTGAAGACGTCCAGCGCCAGCCCATCGCGGGTGGTGAAGATATCGGCGGAGACGATGTTGGCCTGCGCCGCCGCACAGGCAGCGGCGACGATGGACAAGAGCCGCGGCGCATCGCGGGCAATCAGCGTCATCTCCGTCACGGCCTTGTCGCCGATCAGCCGGCAGCCGGACGTCAGCTCATCGTCCTTGCGGTCGTACAACAGGTCGGCGTGGTACAGCGCATCGTCGGTGGACACGCGGATCCAGTAGGGGGCGGCGTGCATCTCCGCGTACGCTTCGCGCTGACCCTGGGGGAGACCCGTTGCCCTTTGCCTGAAGGCTTCGCGCTTGGCCTCCACCCTGTGGGACCGCGGTTTGCGGGTGTGGCCCGAGGCGATGATGGCCTCGCTCTCGTCAAACAGGGTTTGGAGGAGCTGCGCCTTCCACCCGTTCCACACATTGGTGCCGACGGCGGCAATGTCGGCCTCCGTGAGGATGGTGAGGAGCTTCAACCGCTCGAAGCTCTGCACCTTGTTGGCGAAGGTATCGATGGTCTTGGGGTCTGAGAGGTCCCGAGATTGGGCAGTGATCGACATGCAAAGGTGCTCTTCGATCAGCCAGGCCACCAGCTCCGTCTCTGCGGGTTTGAGGCCGAAGCGGGGGCCAAGGCGCCGCGCAATCCGCATGCCTTCGATGGAATGGTCCTCGGGCCGGCCCTTGGCAATGTCGTGCAGGAAGAGCGCCACATAGAGCGCTCTGCGGTTGTGAACCGTCCGGATCAGCTGGCTGGCGAGGGGGTGGTCCTCCTCCGCGCGGCCGTTCTCAATGTCCTGCAGGATGCCAATGGAGCGGATCAGATGCTCGTCCACCGTATAGTGGTGGTACATGTTGAACTGCATCATCGCGACGACCTTGCCGAAATCCGGCACGAAACGGCCCAGAACGCCTGTCTCGTTCATCAGCCGCAGCAGCGTCTCCGTGTCGGCACTTTCGGTGAGGATCTTCAGGAAGATCGCGTTCGCCTCAGGGTCGTTGCGGACCGTGTCGTCGATGAGGCGGAGCGAGCGTCGCAGCGCTGCCAGTGTGTCGGGGTGGAAGCGCAGATTGTGCTCGTCGGCAATGGCGAAGATGCGCACCGTGTTGACGGGATCGTCCGAGAACGCCTTGTCATGGGACAGGACGATCCGCCCATTCTGGGCGTGAAAGTCGTCCGTCAGGTTGCGGCCTGACTGGCCGGTGAGGTTGCGCACAAGCCGTGACAGGCCGATGGCCGGCACAACGTGCTGTGCCTCCAGCGCCGCGCACAAGATGCGCGTCAGATCCCCGACATCCTTGGCGATGAGGAAGTAGTGCTTCATGAAGCGCTCCACGTCCGACAGGCCGGGGCGCGGCGTGTAGCCGAGGCGCTGGGCAATCTCCCTTTGGAGCTCGAACGTCAGGCGCTCCTCAGCCCGTCCCGTGACGAAGTGGAGGTGGCAGCGGACCGACCACAGGAAATGGTCGCACCGTTTGAACAGGCGATACTCCTCGGCGGAATAGACGCCGAAGTCCACAAGGTCCTCTTCGGACCGCACGCGGTAGAAATATTTGGCGATCCAAAACAGTGTGTTGAGGTCGCGAAGGCCCCCTTTGCCCTCCTTGACGTTGGGCTCCACAAGGTAGCGCGTGCGGCCTTGGCGGCGGTGGCGCTCGTCCCGCTCGGCAAGCTTGGCGGCAATGAACTTCTTGCCCGTGCCGCGCACAACGCCTTGGTCGAAGCGCTGGATCAGCATCTCGGCAAGGTCGGTGTCGCCGTCGATGTGGCGGCACTCCAAGATGGCGGTGCGGATGGTGATGTCGTTGCGCGAGAGTTTGATGCACTCATCCACGCTGCGGGCGGCGTGACCCACCTTCAGGCCCAGATCCCACATCAGGTAGAGGAGCGTCTCCACCATGGATTCGGTCCACTGGGTGGGCTTGTAGGCATACAAGAACAGAAGGTCGATGTCCGACCCTGGCGCCAGGAGGCCGCGCCCATAGCCGCCCGTTGCCACCACGCTCAGCCGTTCGGCGACGGAGGGGTTGGCCGTCGGAAACAGCTCTTCAGCGGCAAATCGATAGAGCGCCTGGATGATGGCGTCCTGCCCACTCGCCAACAGTTTGGCGCACTTGATGCCAGACTTGGTGGTGTTCAGCGTATTTTCGGCAGCATCGAGCGCCTGTTGGCGGGCAGCCTTCATGTGGGCGAGGATCGCGGGGCGCGAGGTGGGCCAGTCTTCACCGGCCTCTTTGTGGAGAGCGGTGATCTGATCGAGGAGGTCGTCCACAGTGGCAGGGGTCATGGGGACAGCTCCCTGACGATGGCGCCCGTCAAAAGGCGCGCGTTGTCCGTGATGGCGATCCGCGTGCCGTTTTTGACCATCAGCCCATCGGCGATCAAGCGCGCCAGCGTGTCCTGGTCGAGCGGGCGGCCGGCACGCCTTTCATGGACGGCAAGGTCAATCCCTTCGCGCAGCCTGAGGCCCATGAGGAGATACTCATCGCCCATAGCCTCCTGCGTCAACGCCTCGCGCACGGTGAGGCCGTGGCCCTTCGTCTCAACGGCGGCGAGCCAGGTCTCAGGATGGCGCTCGGTGGATGTGGCAACCCGCTGGCCATCGATGGCAAGACGGCCGTGCGCCCCGGGACCGGCGCCCACATAAGTGCCGCCGCGCCAGTAGACGAGGTTGTGCTTGGCTTCGGCGCCGGGGCGGGCGTGGTTGGACACCTCGTAACGGCCAAAACCCGCCGCGCCGGTGAGAGCCTCGGTGAGGTCGAAAAGGTCGGCGGCGGCATCGTCTTCGGGAATGGTGAGCCGGCCCGCCTTTGCAAGGTCGAAGAAGCGCGTGTCGGGCTCGATGGTCAGTTGATAAAGGGACAGGTGGTCGCCGCAAAGGGACAGCATCTGCGTCAGTTCATCGTGCCATGCCTGAAGCGTCTGACCCGGCCTAGCGTAGATGAGGTCGGCCGATACGCTGGGAAAAATCCTTTGGGCTAGGTTGAGGGCAGCGCGGGCCGTCGCCGCATCATGCCTGCGGCCAAGGGCGATAAGCGCCTCGTCGTTCAAGGACTGGACGCCGAGGGACAGCCGGTTGACGCCGGCGGCCCTATAGCCCTCGAACCGCGCCTGTTCCACCGAGGAGGGGTTTGCCTCCAGCGTGATTTCCGCATCGCCGGGGAGGCCGAAGCAACGGTCGATGGCTTCAAGCACGCGCGCGACGGTGGACGGCTCCATCAAGGAGGGTGTGCCGCCGCCGAAAAACACACTGCGAGGCCCGCGTGCCTCGGTCCACGCTGAGGCCGTGGCGATTTCGCGGGTGAGGGCGTTGGCGTAGCGGCGCTGGTCCACCGGTGTGTGGCGGACGTGGCTGTTGAAGTCGCAGTAAGGGCATTTCGACTGGCAAAACGGCCAGTGGACGTAGACGGCAAAACCGCCGTGTGCGTCCGCTGTGCGGCTGTAAGGTTCAGCCAGGGCGACCATCGGTCCCCCCGTCGGCCATGGCGGCAAGGAACTTGGCAATGGCGCGGGCGCGGTGGGACAATGGCGCTGCGCCGCCTGATTTTTCTTCCGCCGTCATCTCGCCGAAGGTGCGCCCGTCGCCCTCCTGCGGGATGAAGATCGGATCGTAGCCGAACCCATGGGTGCCGCGGGGGATGGTGGCAATGGTGCCATCCACGCGGCCTTCAAAAAGGCGCGTCGTCTCGCCAGGGACGGCAAGGGCAAGGACGGAAATGAAGGAGGCGCCCCGCTCGGAAGAGCTTTTCTGGGACAAAGCGTCCAGTACGCGGGCCATTGCCATGGCAAAGTCCCTTTCCGGTCCAGCCCAGCGGGCCGAGTAGACCCCTGGGTCCCCTCCCAGCGCGTGAACGGCAAGGCCTGAGTCATCGGACAGCGCAGGAAGGCCGGTGGCTTTGGATGCGGCCTCGGCTTTGAGGGCAGCATTCCCCTCAAACGTCGTCTCTGTCTCCTCCGGCTCATCAAGGTTCAGCGCCGCCGCCGAGACGACGGTGATGCCGAGAGGGTCCAAGAGCGTTCCCATCTCGGCCACCTTCCCGGCGTTGTGGGTGGCAAGGATCAGACGGTTGCCGATGCTCATGGCCGCACTCCTTCCTTGGGTCTGGCCAGTGACCCCCGCCGTCAGGCGACGGTCATTTTCTGAAGGTCCACCAGGCGGCGCACACCGTCGCTGGCAAGGTCCAAAAGGGCGTTCAGTTCATCGCGCGAGAAGGGCGTGCCTTCCGCCGTGCCTTGGACCTCAACAAGGTTGAGGGCGCCTGTCATGACGAAGTTTGCGTCCGTCTGGGCGGCGGAGTCCTCAGGGTAGTCAAGGTCGAGGACGGGTGTGCCGTCCACGATGCCGCAGGAGATGGCGGCCACATGATCGGTCAAAACTTCACCGGTGACCATGGCGAGGGACTTCATGCGCTCAACGCAATCCCACAGCGCGACCCATGCGCCGGTGATGGCGGCTGTGCGGGTGCCGCCGTCGGCCTGCACCACGTCGCAGTCGACGGTGATCTGGCGTTCGCCCAGTGCCTTGCGGTCCACCACCGCGCGTAGGCTGCGTCCGATGAGCCGCTGGATTTCCTGCGTACGGCCTGACTGCTTGCCTGCCGAGGCCTCACGGCGCACACGCTCCTTGGTGGCGCGGGGAAGCATGCCATACTCGGCCGTCACCCAGCCTTCGCCGCCGCCGCGCAGCCAGGGGGGCACACGCTCCTCCAGCGAGGCGGTGCACAAGACGTGCGTGTTGCCGAACTTGATGAGGCAAGATCCTTCCGCATACCGCGAGACCCCGCGCTCCAGGCTGACCGAGCGCATTTCGTTGGGGGCTCGTCCGTCGTGTCGCATGTTATGACCCTTTTCCATTCGGGGCCGAGGGTTGACATATATGGGGCGCGGGCAACAGGCCCTTGTCGAAAGGAGTACCATGCAAGGGATCGATCAGACCCAGCCGATTGACCTGGACGAGCGGTCGGAGAGCATCTTTCGGCAGATTGTCGACACTTACCTCGCAACGGGTGAGCCCATCGGCTCGCGCTCCATCTCAAAGTCCATGTCGAGCCCGCTGTCGCCCGCTTCGGTGCGCAACGTGATGAGCGACCTGGAAAGCCTCGGGCTGATCTTTGCCCCGCACACCAGCGCAGGCCGGCTCCCCACAGAGCAGGGTCTGCGCTTTTTCGTCGACGCGCTCCTCAATGTGGGCGAGCTGACCGAGGAGGAGCGCGCCGGCATTGAGTCCGAGGTGACGGGCGATGGGGCCGAGGCGGTGGATGCGGCCCTCAACAAGGCGTCCATCATGCTGTCGGGCCTTTCCTCAGGGGCGGGCGTGGTGATGACCAACAAGTCTGACATTCGCCTCAAACACATCGAATATGTGTCGTTGGATCCCGGCAAGGCGCTGGTGGTGCTGGTGGGCGAGGACGGCTCGGTGGAAAACCGTCTGACCGAGCTTCCCGCAGGCTTGCCGCCATCGGCCTTGCAGGAGGCGTCGAACTATCTGAACGCCAACATCCGCG
>JBCDCF010000179.1:0-7060 GCA_039182345.1 Pseudomonadota bacterium | reverse complement strand
ATAGGATCCAATGCCCTCCTCCAAAAGGCTTTGCGGCGCCTGTCGCGCCGTCAGGGTGCGGGGATTTTCTCGCCGCTGAAGTTGTACGTGGCCGAGCCTGGCAGTGCCCCCGTCTTGGCGATGGGATCGGCGGTGAGGGGGTAGAAGGAGACAATGGCCGAACCCGAAATGGTTCCGTCGGCGGCGTCATAGCGGCCCGTCACGTCCACCCGCGCAAGGCCCTCGTCGGGGTTGTCGGCGGTGGCAAGGGTGAAGTCGATCACCGCGAATGCAAACGTTGCGCCGCCGTCAGCGGCCTCGCACGACCAGGCGCCGCGGGCGGTGGTGAAGGGTTGATAGCCCTCGCCGCCCCCTTGGGCCGAATCGTTGAAGAAAACGTGGCCGCCATTGGTGAAGGAGATGAGGCTGCGGCCTTCCTCCTCGATGGCGTCTTCCTCGCCGATCATCTTGCGGGTGAGGAAGGTGCCCACAAGGCCGCCACAGGCGCCGTCTGCCACAGCGGCGGTTTCAGCAATCGCAGGCGTGAGGGTGCCAGAGCCCGTTGCCAGTATGGCCGCGGCCATGGTGAGGCTGAGTGTGCGCATCATGCGTCCTCCGTTTCCCGTTCCGCGGAAGTCCCTTCGGCGCCGTAGCGTTTGACCACATAGTCATGGACGATCGCCTTGAACTCGGCCGCAATACCAGCGCCGCGCAGCGTCATCGCCTTCTCGCCATCGATGAAGACAGGTGCGGAGGGCTGCTCGCCCGTCCCTGGCAAGGAGATGCCGATGTCGGCGTGCTTGCTCTCGCCGGGCCCGTTCACGATGCAGCCCATCACGGCCACCTTCATGGATTCAACGCCAGGATACTCGTCCTTCCAGCGGGGCATTTCTTCGCCGATGAAGGCCTGGATGTCCTTGGCAAGCTCCTGAAAGACGGTGGAGGTGGTGCGCCCACACCCTGGGCAGGCCGAAACCACGGGCAGGAAGGCGCGAAAGCCCATGGTCTGCAACAGCTCCTGGGCGACCTTCACCTCAAGGGTCCTGTCGCCGCCAGGTTCGGGCGTCAGCGAGATGCGGATGGTGTCGCCAATCCCCTCCTGCAGGAGGATGCCAAGGGCGGCCGATGACGCGACAATCCCTTTGGAGCCCATGCCGGCCTCTGTGAGGCCAAGGTGGAGGGCGTACTCGCACCGTGCCGCAAGGTCGCGGTAGACGGCAATCAGCTCCTGCACGTCGGAGACTTTGGCCGATATCAGGATCTTGTTGGCGGGAAGGCCAAGCTCCTCGGCGCGCTTGGCGGAGGAGATGCCCGAACGCACCATGGATTCGCGCAGCACCGCAGCGGCGGAGACGGGGTTGGGCGACGTGGCGTTCTGATCCATCAGGTGGGTCAGAAGCTCCTGGTCGAGGGAGCCCCAGTTGACGCCGATGCGCACAGGTTTGTCGTGGCGCATCGCCATCTCGATGATGGAGGCGAACTGGGTGTCGCGTTTGGCCTTAAAGCCCACATTGCCGGGGTTGATGCGATACTTGGCAAGGGCCTCGGCACAGGCCGGATGGTCGGCCAAAAGCTTGTGGCCGATATAGTGAAAGTCCCCCACAAGGGGCACGGTGATGCCGCGGGCGGCCAGCGCATCGCGGATCTTGGGCACCGCCGCGGCCGATTCGTCCCTGTCGACGGTGATGCGCACGATTTCCGACCCTGCCGCGGCCAGCGCTGCCACCTGCGAGATGGTGGCGGGAATGTCCGCCGTGTCGGTATTGGTCATGGATTGGACGACGATGGGCGCATCGCCCCCCACCGTCACGCCGCCCACATCCACCGGAATGGAAACCCGGCGTGGACGCGGACCACTCTTGGTGTGACTGACAACGTCCATGGCGGCCTCCCTCGGTCTTCATCGATATATCGGCGCGACCCGAGGCCGGCAACGGGCAACCCTCTTGTGCGCTGCACAACAAACGGTAGAAGGGCCTTAACAGCATAAGGAGACCGCCATGCTCAAAGGCAAGTGCGCCGTCATCACCGGATCGACCTCAGGCATCGGGCTTGAGTATGCAAAGGCCCTCGCCGATGAAGGCGTCAACGTCGTCATCAACGGGTTTGGTGACGCCGATGCCATCGAGGCCGAGCGCAAGGGTTTGGAAGGAAAGGGCGTTAAGGCCGCCTACTCCCCCGCCGACATGACCAAGCCCGATCAGATCGCCGAGATGATTGCCCTTGCCGAGCGCGAGATGGGTGGGTGCGACATCTTGATCAACAATGCCGGCATCCAGCATGTGGAGGCGATCACGACGTTTCCCGACGCCACGTGGGACGCCATCATCGCCATCAACCTGTCGAGCGCGTTCCACACCATCAAGCACGCCGTGCCGCATATGCGCAAAGCAGGGTGGGGGCGCATCATCAACACCGCATCGGCCCACGCCCTTGTCGCTTCGCCCGACAAGGCGGCCTATGTGGCGGCAAAGCACGGGATTGCGGGTCTGACGAAAGTGGTGGCGCTTGAGACCGCGCAGGACAACATCACCGTCAACGCCATTTGCCCCGGCTATGTGTGGACCCCTTTGGTGGAGCACCAGATTCCCGACACGGCCCGCGAGCGCGGCATGACGGAGGAACAGGTCAAGCGCGATGTCCTGCTCGCCGCACAGCCCACCAAGCAGTTCGTGACGGTGGAACAGGTGGCCGCGTTCGCGTTGTTCCTGTGCTCCGACGCTGCAGCGTCCATCACAGGCGCCATCCTTCCCATCGACGGCGGCTGGACGGCCGAATAATGCGCGACCGGCACCCGCCCAGTGCCTCTGGCAGGGTGGGGTGAAATGGACGCGGGGCGGCGCACTACCGGTCAAGCCGTCCTCAGGCTACTCTAGGCGTGACGCGGCGCCGCAGCGAGCGTGCGTCCGTGATGATCGCGCGTAAGGGACAAACTGGGAGGGGCTATGCACGAAGACGCCGCGTCGCCGTTCCTGATTGTCATCGCGTTCCTTGCCGCGGCGGTCATCTTCGTGCCCATCTTCAAGCGGCTTGGGCTTGGGGCGGTGCTTGGCTACCTGTCCGCAGGGGTGCTCCTCGGCCCGTCAGCGCTCGGCATCACCGACGAGCCTGAAGAGATCCTCCACTTTGCCGAGCTTGGCGTTGTGTTCCTGCTCTTCCTCATCGGGCTGGAGCTGAACCCGCACAGGCTCTGGTCCATGCGGCGGGACATTTTCGGCATCGGCGCGCTGCAGGTGGTGTTCTGCGGCGCGGTGATGATGCTCTACCCGCTCCTTGTTCTGGATAGGACCTGGCAGGCGGCGCTGATTGCAGGGCTCGGCCTTGCGCTCTCCTCCACGGCCCTTGTGATGCAGATCATCGAGGAGAGGAACGCCATGCGTCTGCCCTATGGGCAAAAGACGTTTGCCGTCCTCCTCATGCAGGACATTGCCATCGTGCCGCTCCTGGCGCTGGTGGCGCTGCTTGCCCCTGGCGAGGCCATGGAAGGCTCCTCCATGGCCTATTCTGTGGTGGTGGCGGTGGTGGTGGTCGCCGTGGTCATTGCCGTCGGCCACTATCTGATGACGCCGTTCTTCCGCCTCCTCGCCCGCTTCGGCGGCAACGAGATCATGACGGCGGCTGCCCTCCTTGTGGTGCTTGCGGCAGGGACGGCGATGGTCAGCGTTGGCCTCTCCATGGCCATGGGCGCCTTCATTGCCGGCGTGCTTCTGGCTGAATCCACCTATCGCCATGAGCTTGAGGCGGACATCGAGCCTTTCCGCGGGTTGCTACTGGGGCTCTTCTTCCTGTCGGTGGGGATGTCTCTCAACCTGCCTTTGATTGCGCAGAACTGGGCCGTGCTCCTCGGTGGTGTGGTCTTCCTGCTGGTTGTGAAGATGCTGGTGGTGTATGCCCTCGTACGCGCGTTCGGCGGCGACCATCGCACCGCCACCAAGACGGGGATCTTGTTGTCCCAAGGGGGTGAGTTCGGCTTCGTCCTCTTCACCGCGGCGGCCGATCAGGGCGTTTTGTCGGCTGAGGACGGCAACCTTTTGATTGCCGCCGTCATCCTGTCGATGGTGTCGACGCCCTTCCTCATCCGCGCCCTGCCGCCCTTGTTGGTGCGCCAGCCCGCAAAGACAGAGCCCGACGAGGATTTTTCCGATGCGGACGGGCAGATCCTCATCGTCGGCTTCGGCCGGTTCGGGCAGATCGTCTCGCAAATGCTTCTGGCAGACGGTCATGCACCGACGCTGCTCGACAACGATCCTGAGCGTATCAACGAAGCACGCCGTTTCGGCACACGGGTCTACTATGGGGACGGGTCGCGGCTTGATGTGCTGCGCGCTGCGGGGATCGAGAAATGCCGGATGGTGGCCGTCTGCACCTCGCCGTCCCACCAGACCACCACCATCGTCACCCGCATCAAGCAGCAATATCCGCACGTGATGGTGTATGCGCGGGCCTATGACAGGCGCCACGCGCTGACCCTGTTCGACAACAGCGTGGACTATCAGCGCCGCGAGACGTTCGATTCGGCCCTTCGCTTTGGCAGGGACGCCCTCGTGGCGCTGGGCGCTGAGCCCAACGATGCGAAGGAAACGGAAATCCTTGTGCGGCGCCGTGACCGCGAGCGCCTCGAATACCAGCGTCTTGAGGGCCTTGTGGACGGTCACCGCAAGTGGAAAGAGGTGACACCGGAGCCTTACGTCAAACGCGACGATGGCGACGCGGACGACCAGGTCGACCGCGAGGCGGCAGAATAAACCTCACACCACTGGGCCCCGGTCCGGCGAGGGCAGCGCACCACCACCATTGGGCGGATGCGCTATGGAGTCAGGTCTCGCGCCAGGCCCTGCGGATCTGTTCGGTGAGGGGGCGCATCAAGTAGGAGACAACGGTCTGGCCGCCTGTGGAGATGTAGACTTCCGCAGGCATCCCCGGCAGCAGTACGAGGTCATCGTTGAGCCGTTCCAACTCACCTTCGTTCAGCGTCACGCGGACGGTGTAGAAGGTCACGCCCGACTGCTCGTCGCGGCTGGCTTCGGCGCTGACGAAGGTCACGCGGCCGTGCAGTTGCGGTGTGGTCTTATAGTCGAACGCCGACAAGATCACCGTTGCGTCCTGACCGATGGACATCTGGTCCACGTCCACCGTTGCAATCCGCGCTTCGATGACGAGGGCATCCGCATCAGGCACGATCTGCATGATGGACTGGGCAGGCTGCACCACGCCGCCCACCGTGTGCACATCCAGATTGTGGACGATCCCGTCTTCCGGCGCGACGATGTCCATCCTTTGCAGCTGGAACTCGGCCGCGGCACGCCGCTCCTTCAGGTTGGCAAGTTCGGGCTTGATCTGTGTGATCTCCGAGAACGTCTTCTCGCGCTGGTCGATGCCGATCTGCAGCACCTCAAGCTCGGTCTCGTTGATGCGGCCCTTTGCCATCGACGCGCGGGAGATCAACTCGCCCCGCTCACCTTCAAGGCGCAGCCTGTTGCGCTTCAGGTTCACGATCCTGTCGCGGGTGGTGCGGCCACGCTCGAACAGGCCTTCCAAAAGCTCCAGCTCATCGTCGATGAGGTCGATCTCGCCGGTTTTCGCGTCGCGTTGGGCATCAAGGCCTTCGATCTGCTGCTCAAGCTGCTTCACCCGCTCGTTCAGCCGGTCCACCTGGCCGGACATGGTGGAGGCGCGGGCATTCAACACCTTGCGCTCCGATTCGATGGCCTGCTTCACCAAAGGATCGTCGGCGCGCGTGGAGAGTTCTGGCGGAAGGGTCAGGTCCTTCGCATCGTCACGCTCGGCCTCAAGGCGGGCAAGCCGGGCTTCCATGGCAATGATCTGACCGTCGAGCAGGGCACGGTTGGCGGCGACCAGCGTCTCGTCCAGGCGGATGAGGAGCTGGCCCTGGCTCACCTCATCACCATCCTTGACCTTGATTTCACCGACAATGCCGCCGTCGGGGTGCTGGACCTGCTTCACGTTGGTGGCGACCACCACGGTGCCTGACGCAATGACGGCGGAGGAAAGCTTCGCCGTTGCCGCCCAACCGCCGACGCCGAACACAAGGAGGCCGCAGGTGATGGCTCCCACCATGACGTAGCGGCGGATGGAGTCCGAAAAGCGGGCTCTGCGGCTGGAGGACAGCGGGGTGGCGCGAAGGGCCGGCGGTTGTGCGTTCATTTCGTTGGCTCTGCCTGACTTCTTGGGGCCTCTGCCTGACCTTTGGGCTCGGCCTGACGCTGCTGTGACTGCGGCAGCTGCGCCTGATTGCGCGGAAGGGTATCTACCTTGTCGCGACGCATGACCTTCTTCAAAACATCGTCACGATCGCCAAAGTCGGCCAGCCGGCCGCCTTCGATGAGGGCCAGCTTGTCGGTGGCCGAAAGGGCGGCGGGCCTGTGCGCCACGACCACAACAATGGCACCGCGCTGCTTGCAGGCGAGGATGGCGCGGTTCAGCGCGCTGTCGCCGAACCCGTCAAGGTTCGAGTTGGGCTCGTCCAGGACAATGAGGAACGGGTGGCCGTAAAGGGCGCGCGCAAGGGCGATTCGCTGCCGCTGGCCGGCGGACAACGTGGCCCCCTGGTCGCCCATGGCGGTGCTGTAGCCGTCCTTCTGGGCAAGGATCAGGTCGTGACAGCCTGCGGTCTTGGCGGCCTCCACCACCGCTTCGTCGGTGACGTCCGGGTCGAAGCGGGAAATGTTCTCGGCGATGGTCCCAGCAAACAGTTCAACGTCCTGGGGCAGATAGCCAAGGTGCCTGCCAAGCTGGGCCGGCGGGAATTGGGAGAGAGGCGCGCCGTCAAGATTCACCGAGCCGCGCACGGGCTGCCAAACCCCCACAAGCGCCCGCGCAAGGGTGGACTTGCCCGACCCCGACTGACCGATGATGCCGAGCGCCATGCCCTTGCCGATCTTAAAGCGGATATCGAGGAGCGTCGGCGTGCGTGACCCCGGTGGGATCACCGTCACATTGTCCACCACCATCTCGCGCTGGGGAGCGGGAAGGCTGAGTGGCGGCTCCGCAGGGGGCTCCCCAAGGGTCTTGCCGAGACGGCGATAGGCCTGCTGCGCCGACAGCATCTGCCGCCAGTTCT
>JBCDCF010000178.1:0-7148 GCA_039182345.1 Pseudomonadota bacterium | reverse complement strand
TCCACCATCCCTTGAAAGGGCGGCTCGTGGGGGCCTTCGCCCGTGACGCGGGCCCTGTGCGCCTCGCGGTAGGCATCCACCAACGTGGCAGCGTGGGTGGTCTCGCCCGTCAGCGCCACCATCGCCTCGTGGAGGGAAAGGCCGATGATGGCGCGCACGGCGGCAGGCGTCGGCGCATCGCGCCCGCAGGCGATAAAGGCATCGGCCATGGCAGCGACGATGGAGGCTTGGCTGTCGATCAGCGTGCCGTCGCAATCAAACAGGATGAGGCGTGGGGACATTGCGCGGCGTCTTTGCAGCTTAGGGGGGCGGCGGTCTAGTTGGAAAAGTCGAGCCCCATCTCGCGGTAGCGCTCAGGGTCGTCGGTCCAGCGCGGGCGCACTTTGACGAACAGGAAGAGGTGAACGGGCCGGTCCACGAGCGATTTGATCTGCTCGCGCGCGGCCATGGAGATGGCGCGCACAGTCTTGCCCTTTTCGCCAAGCACGATTTTTTTCTGGCCTTCGCGCTCCACGAAAATCGCCTGCTCAATGCGCACCGACCCGTCGCGCAGGGTCTTCCACGTTTCCGTCTCCACCGTTGCGGCATAGGGGAGCTCGTCATGCAGGCGAAGGGTGAGCTGCTCGCGGGTGATTTCGGCCGCAAGCTGGCGTACTGGAAGGTCCGAGATCTGGTCCTCAGGATAAAGCCAAGGGCCTTTGGGGACAGCGCCTGCCAGCATAGCGCGAAGGTCGTCCACACCATCACCGTTTTGGGCGGAGATCATGAAGGTATCGGCAAAGGAGGTGACTTTGCCGGCCTCCTCGGCAAGGCCCAAAAGGGTGGGCGGGCTCACAAGATCGATCTTGGTCAGGACCAGCGTCTTGGGGATCCTGACGGCGGTCAGCTCTTCCAAGAGCGCAGCGTTCGCCTCGTCGATCCCGCGGCGGGCGTCGATCAGAAGGCACACCCTGTCGGCGTCGTAGGCGGAGGACCAGGCCGTCTTCACCATCGCCCTGTCGAGCCTGCGGCGGGGGGCGAAGATGCCAGGCGTGTCCACAAGGATCACCTGTGAGGCGTCGGAAACAAAAATACCCCGCACCGTCGCCCGCGTGGTCTGAACCTTGTGGGTGACGATGGAGATCTTGGCGCCCACAAGGGCGTTCACCAGCGTGGATTTGCCGGCATTGGGCGCGCCGATGAGGGCGACGAAGCCGCAGCGCGTTGTCTCTGGCGCGGGTGTTTCGCTCATTGAGCGGGGCTTGGCTCGGCAATGCGCTCAAGGGCGGTGCGGGCAGCGTTCTGCTCCGCCTCGCGCTTGGCACCCCCTTCGCCCGTGGCAAGAACACCGTCCCTGCCAAGCACCTCCACCACGAAGCGCGGCTTGTGGTCAGGCCCCGTGCGGCTGGCAAGACGGTAGGTGGGGGGCGGTTCGCCGCCGGCCTGGAGACGCTCTTGAAGGGCGGTCTTGGCGTCAGGCTCGGGCTTCTTGGCAGTGTCCATCAAAGGCTTCCAGATGCGGCTGACAACGCCCTCTGCCGCACCGAACCCGCCGTCAAGATAGACGGCGGCCAGCACCGCCTCGCACGCATCGGCAAGAATGGCGGTCTTGCGCCGTCCGCCGGCCTGGGCCTCCGCAGCGCCAAGCCGCAGCGCCCTGTCGATCCCCATGACGAGGGCGCATTCAGCGCACGTCTCACGCCGCACGAGGGCGTTCAGACGGCGCGCGAGCGCGCCTTCGTCCTCATGGGGGTGGCGGCGATAAAGGCTCGCGGCAATGGACAGGCCGAGCACCCTGTCCCCCAAAAACTCAAGCCTTTGGTAGCTTTCGCCGCGCCCATCCTCATGGACGCTGGCATGGACGAGCGCGCGCTCAAGTAGGCCCTCGTCGGCGAAGCGGTAGCCGATGGTCTCCTGCAGCTCCCTCAGCGGGTCGCCGGGCGCCCTTTTCTCGCTGTCTGTCAAAGGGAGTCGAAGATCCTGTCCCATCGCACCGCCCATGGCCAATTCCACACCTGCCAGATGGGACTCTCTTCGCGGATGGAGAAGAAGATAACCTCAGCCCGGCCGACAAAATTCTCAAACGGCACATAGCCCACGAAATTCTGCGCCCGGCTGTCGGTGGAGTTGTCGCGGTTGTCGCCCATCATGAAGAAGTGGCCTTCGGGGACGTTGTAGACGCCCGTATTGTCGAAGAGGCCGTTGTCGTCGGTGTCGAGCACATCGTAGGAGACGCCGTTGGGCAGCGTCTCGCGGTAGCGCCTTGCGCGGAATTCGCGCCCGTTGGCCATGGTCTCCACATAGTCCGACATCTGCTCGCGCTGGACGGGCTCGTCGTTGATGTAGACCACGCCGTCGGTGACCTGGATCTTGTCGCCAGGCAGGCCGATCACGCGCTTGATGTAGTCGGTGGAGTTGTCGCTCGGCAGCTTGAAGACGGCAATGTCGCCCCGCTCTGGCTCTGAGGAGAACACGCGGCCCGACATGGGGATCAGCCCGAACGGCACCGAGTAGCGGCTGTAGCCGTAAGCGTACTTGGAGACGAACAGGTAGTCGCCCACAAGCAGCGTCTGCACCATGGAGGCGGAAGGGATGTTGAAGGGCTGGAAGAGGAAGGTGCGAATCACAAGCGCGATCAAAAGCGCCTGAATGATCACTTTGACGGTTTCGTACAGGCCACCGCCCTCGCGTTCCGCCGCTTTCTTTTTCGCCACGCTCATCATCTTCCTTTGACTGGCGCGTTGCATCCCGCGCCGACCGCGGTCCCGTCAGCGCGGAACCGCTCACATAGTGGCAACGGCCCCCGCACGCAAATGAAGGGGCAGTTGAGGCGCTACGGACCGGCCTAGGGTGAGGGCAACCCCTCGATGACCACGAAGGCCTGGGCCATGGGATAGTCGTCCGTCATGGTCAAATGGATCTGTGCGGCGTAGCCGTTTGGCGTCAGCGCTTCAAGCCGGGCGAGCGCGCCGCCGGCAAGATGCAAAGTGGGCTGGCCTGAGGGAAGGTTGACAACGCCCATCTCGCGCCAGGCGACCCCCATGCGAATGCCTGACCCCAGCGCCTTGGAGCAGGCCTCCTTTGCAGCAAAACGCTTGGCGTAGGTGGCCGCCCGTGTGGCGCGCCTGTCGGCCTTGGTGCGCTCCACCTCGGTGAAGACGCGGTTGGTGAAGCGTTCGCCGAATCGCTCCAGTGTCTTTTCGATGCGTCTGATGTCGCACAGGTCGCTGCCGATGCCGATGATCATAAAGACCCATCGTTGGGCGCGCTCTGGCGGGGCGGGTAAGGACCTGCGCGGCCTGCACGGTCATTGGGGGTGTCGAACATTTTTGGGTCGGGCGGGCTGTCCAGCGCCGTTTCCATCTGTTCGGCATCGCGGATGGCGCGACTTGCCTCCATCAGACGGGCCTTGCGCATCTTGCGTGAGACCATCACCGCCGACCGCGTCAGGACGTAGAATCCCGTCCCCACGAACAGCCCCAGAACCATGCCACCCACGAACATGGGCTTCAGCGTCGGCCACAAGGTGGCAAAGGAGCTTGTGATCAAATCAAACGACAGCTCCATGTGGAGCGGCGAGACGGCGCCGGGGGACGCGCCCAGCACCAGTTCCCCCACCTGGAAGGAGGTCAGCCAGATCAGCGGGAAGGTGAGAGGGTTGCCCACAGCCGTCCCGAAGGCGGCGGCAATCATCGATCCCCCGATGACCCAGGCCAGGGCAAAGCTCAGGATAAAGTGAAAGCCCACAAGCGGCGTAAACGAGGCGAATGCCCCTGCCGCCACCCCTGCGGCAATGGCATGGGGCGAGGCTTCAAGGCGCAGCACGCGGTGCTTGTAGTAGGCGAAGGAGCGGCGGAAGGAGCGGCGCGGCCAGGCGGCCACACGCATCTTCTCCTGGAAATTCGGCCGGGAGCGGCGGCGGAACAGCATCAATTCGCTCCCTTCAGGCGCGTGGTGGACACGGGCAGGCGGTCCGTAACGGCGCCCGAACCAATACGGGCGCGTCATCCTATATGTGGCGTGCGACGGCGATCACAATTTTGCGACTCTGGATTTGCACCGTTGCGATGGATTTGGCGCCCGCTCGATGGGAAGGCGCGGAGGCGAAAAGGACCGCTCCCGTGCGGTTCATGTGGTGCAGTCACCACGCGGGCAAAGGCCTTCGGCACTAACGACAAAGCAGGTTGATGGCGGGTTAGCGTGTGGGGGTCACGCGTTCAGCTTCAAGGACGCATGAAAGGGCGCGCACAGCATCAAGGATGGTCTCCAGATGTTTGCGGTCGCGCACCTCCATCTGGATGATCATTTCGCGCTGCGCGTCGCCTTTGCGGGCCATGGTGAGGTCGTCGATGTTGCTGCCGCGGTTGGCAATGGCCGTGGCGATGTCGGCAAGGGCGCCGCACTCGTTGGCCACCACCACGCGAAGGCCCACAGGGAACAGGGCATCCTTGGTGCCATCAAGGTCCCAGCTCACAGGGAGCCAACGCTGGGGTTCGCTGGCAAAGGCGCTGAGGGCATCGCCGGCGCTGGCCGGATAGATGGTGACGCCGCTGTCGGGGTTTAAAATGCCGACGATCGGGTCGCCTGGAATGGCCTTGTGGCGGGTGGAAAAGCGCACAGGGACGCTGGCGCCAACGCCGAAGATGGGCGCCCCTTCCGTGGCCTCGCCGGGATCGGGGCCGGGCTCGCCGCGCGGGGTCTCGCCCGCGTCAGTCTCGCCGACGCCAAGGGCATCCAGGACCTCCGCCACCGACAAGGTGCATTCGCCGACCGCGTGGGCCACAGCCTCACCATCGGGAAGACCAAGGCGCGGGGCGATCCTGTTCAGATCGTCCATGTCAGGGCCAGCGCCGACCGCAATCTCATTGCCGATCATATGACGGCCGAGGCGCACATAGTTGCGCCTGTCATGTTCGCGCGAGGCGCGGCGGATGGCCGCCCGTGCCTTGCCCGTGACAGCAAGGGATCGCCAGGCGGACGGGGGCGATTGGCTGGCATCGCAGACAATTTCCACCTCATCGCCGTTCACCAGCGGCGTCATCAACGCTTTGGTGTGGCCGTTGATCTTACAGCCTGTGCAGGTGTTGCCGATGTCGGTGTGGACGGCATAGGCAAAATCGATGGGGGTCGCGCCCCGGGGCAGGGCAATCAACTTGCCGCGCGGGGTAAAGCAGAACACCTGGTCTTGAAACAGCTCCAGCTTGGTGTGCTCGAAGAACTCCTGGGGGCTGTTGCCTTCCGACAGGAGCTCAATGGTCTGCCGCAGCCAGGCATAGGCACTGGAATCGGAGGACAGGCGGCCGAGGCTGCGGGGCGCGCCGTCCTTATAAAGGGCATGGGCGGCAATGCCGTACTCGGCAACGTTGTGCATTTCGTGGGTGCGGATCTGCAGCTCCACACGCTGTTCGCGCGGTCCCACAACCGTTGTGTGGAGGGAGCGATAGTCGTTCTGCTTCGGGTTGGAGATGTGGTCTTTGAACCGCCCCGGCACGTAGCTCCAGATGGTATGGATGACGCCAAGTGCCTCGTAACACTCAGGAATTGAGTTCACGAGGACGCGGAAGCCGTAAAGGTCCGACAGTTGTTCAAAGCTGATCGCCTTCCTCTGCATCTTGTTATAGATGGAGAAGGGGCGCTTTTCGCGACCCTGAACTTTGGCTGTGATGCCATGTTCTTCCAGCCGCTGGCTGAGGTCGTCCTCAATGTTGAGGAACAGGTCGCCGGCGGAGACGCGCATCTCCTCAAGCCGCTTTTCGATGATGGCCGCGTCTTCAGGCTTGAGCACCTGGAAGGCCAGATGCTCAAGCTCCTCACGCATCCAGTGGATGCCCATCTTGCCCGCCAAAGGGGCATAGACGTCCATGGTTTCTTCAGCGATGCGGCGGCGCTTGTCCTGCGGCACCCAGTTGAGGGTGCGCATGTTGTGCAAGCGGTCGGCGAGCTTGACCAGTAGCACACGCACATCGTCGGCCACCGCCAGGAGCAGCTTGCGGAAGTTTTCCGCCTGCTTGTCCTGTTGGGAGACAAGGTCAAGCCGGCTGATCTTAGTCAGCCCATCCACCAGCTTGCCGATTTCCTCGCCGAACAGCTGGTCGATCTCGGCGCGGGTGGCATCGGTGTCTTCGATGGTGTCGTGCAACAACGCTGTGGCAATGGTGGCGTTGTCCAGATTCATGCGCGTTAGGATCGCCGCCACCTCGAGGGGGTGGGAAAAGTAAGGGTCGCCTGACGCGCGGGTCTGGTGACCGTGCTTTTGCATGGAATAGACGTAGGCGCGGTTGAGGAGCGCTTCGTCAGGCTCTTTGTTGTGGGCAGCGACCAGTTCGATCAACTCGTACTGGCGCATCATTTTGGGGCGCGGGCGGGGAGGGGGAGGTTTTTCCTCCCCTTCAGGCCGCTTCACCGTGTCGCGGCGCGCGGCCTCGGCGGCCGCGTCAGGAGGTCTTTGCGGCGTGCGGTGGGTGTCGGTTGCCTGCTCTGCCAAGGGGAGGGGCAGTCTTACTGACGCGGGCCGACCATCGTCCTAGACCTCTTCTGTGCGCTCCGGCGGGACAAGGGTTTCCATGGCGCGCAGCAACTCGTCTTCGGACATGGCCGTAAAAGTTGTGTCCACACTCTCGTCTTGAGCGTTGCCATGGGCTGGTACCGCGGGCTGTTCGGCCTCGGGCTCGTCCACCTCAACGCGCCGTTGAAGGGAGTGAATCAGCTCTTCTTTCAAGTCTTCGGGATCGATGCGCTGATCGGCAATTTCGCGCAGCGCGACAACAGGATTCTTGTCCTTGTCGCGATCCACCTGGATGGGGGAACCGGACGAGATCACCCGGGCGCGATGGCTGGCCAAAAGCACCAGTTCGAAGCGGTTTTCGACCTTATCTACGCAGTCTTCAACTGTGACCCGCGCCACGGCGGCCTCCCAAAAAACGAGTTGACAGCAAGCCTTTCAAATAGCCATTAGCCCGGCGCTGTGCAAGTGTCACACCGTTGTCATGACTGATCGAACTGGTTCTCCCGCCCGCCCACCTTGTGAAGAAGACAACTCGGCCCTATCATTGCGAGCATTGCACAAGCTCGGCTCGCGGCACACGCGTCATCCATAATCTGTTAACTTAAGAGAAAGCCAGCACGATGTTCGATCCCCGCGAGAAAATCGCATTGTTTATCGACGGTGC
>JBCDCF010000177.1:0-7164 GCA_039182345.1 Pseudomonadota bacterium | reverse complement strand
GGCGACAAGGTGGACATGCGCGAGCAAGTGCTCGACGTGCCGAGCCAGGAAGTCATCACCAAGGACAATGCCACCGTCACCGCCAACGGCGTCACCTTCTTTCAGGTGCTGGACGCCCCCCGCGCGGCCTATGAGGTGAGCGACCTTAAGAACGGCATCTTGAACCTCACCATGACCAACATCCGCTCCGTCATGGGGTCCATGGATCTGGACGAGCTGTTGTCCAACCGCGACGAAATCAACGCCCGCGTCCTGCGCGTGGTGGACGCGGCGGTGGACCCTTGGGGGGTCAGGATCACCCGCATCGAAATCAAGGACATCAACCCGCCCGTGGACCTTGTGAGCGCCATGGCAAGCCAGATGAAGGCCGAGCGCGAAAAGCGCGCCGTGGTGCTTGAGGCTGATGGCGAGCGCTCCGCTGCCATTGCGCGGGCCGAGGGGGAAAAGCAGTCCCTCATCCTTGCCGCGGAAGGCCGTAGGGAAGCCGCCTACCTCGACGCTGAGGCGCGCGAGCGCTCGGCCGAGGCCGAAGCGAAGGCGACAACGTCCGTGTCGGCGGCCATTGAATCGGGCAGCATGCAGGCCATCAACTACTTCGTGGCGGAAAAGTACGTGGCCGCCCTGCGCGACCTTGCCGCCGCCCCCAATCAGCGCACCCTCATTTTGCCTGTGGACGCCGTTGCCACCCTCGGCTCCCTGGCCGGCATTGCCGAAATTGCGCGCGAGACCTTTGGGCGCGATGATTCTGGCCCTGCAGCGCCGCCCTCCCCCAGCCCCACACCGCTGCGCGAGGTGGCTGAAGCGGCGGCCGCACGGGCCGTACAGACCACCAGCGTGCCGGAAACCGCCAGCGAGATGGCCGCAGACCGCGCCTCCAGCAGCCAGGAGGATGATGGCGCTTTGACGCGAGCTGAAAGGGCCCGCAAACTGACGGCGGCCACCGAAGCCCTTGCCGCGCGCCTTTCCGGCGACGCACGCTGACGTTGGGAGCCCCGTGATGATGATGTTTCTTTCCGTCCTCGGCAGCCTCGGCCCTTATGCCTGGTTCATTGTCGGCGCCGTGTTCTTGATTGCCGAGGTGATCCTGCCGGGGGTCTCGCTCATCTGGTTCGGCGCGGCCGCATCGGCGACGGGCGCCCTCGTCCTCGTCTACCCGCTCGGGTGGGAGGCGCAGATGATTGCGTTCTTGGGCTTTGCCGCCGTCTCCGTCCTCGTCGGCCGGTGGATTGCGGCCCGTGCGGTGGATGATGATGCCGACAACGTCAACCGCGGCGTCCAAAGCATGATCGGGCGCGAACTCACCCTCGCCAAAGCCATTGAGAACGGCTACGGCCACGCACGGTTCGGCGACAGCCTCTGGCGTGTGGCCGGTCCGGACCTTCCTGCCGGCACGAAGGTGCGCGTGGTGGGGGTGGAGGCCTCCACCCTCATCGTCGCACCGTCCGCGGCAGCCGAGGCCAACGTGGTGCCCGCCAGAACCCTGCCCGCCTGACCCCAACATCTGTGGGTGAGAGGGCCATCCACTCCATTGGCGCTTTCGTCCAGCCGCCCCGTCTGCAACGGTGGGGTCATGACCGTGACCCTTCCCTTCGGCCCCCTCGTCCACGCCAGGTGGATTGAGCGGCGCAAGCGCTTCATGCTCGATGTGCAGCTGGACGATGGCAGCACCACCACCGCCCATTGTCCCAACACCGGCGCCATGACGGGGGTGGGCGGCGAAGGCGTGCCGGTCCTCCTGTCACGCTCCGACAACCCCAAGCGGCGCTACGCCCTCACCCTGGAGGCGGTGCGGTGCGGCGACGTGTGGGTGGGTGTCAACACCCAAAACCCCAACAGGATCGGCGCCCTTCTTGCCACGGCCGGCGCCCCGCCCTTCGACGCATCGGGCACCATCCGTCCGGAAGTGCGCTACGGCCGCGCAGAGCGTATCGACCTGTTGATCACCCCGCAGGACGGCCCGCGCACCTTTGTGGAAATCAAGAACGTTCACCTGGTGGAGCGGCCTGGCGAGGCCTCCTTCCCCGACTGTGTCACCGCGCGCGGCGCCAAACATCTTGATGCGCTCGCCGATGTGGTGGCGGCAGGTGAGCGGGCGTTGATGGTCTTCCTCATCCAGCGCCATGACGTCACAAGCTTTCACCTGGCGCGGGACATTGACCCCCACTACGGCGCCCGGTTCGATGCCGCCCACAAGGCCGGCGTCACCTTTGCGGCCCTTGCCTGCCGGGTGGATGAGGACGGCATCACCGCCTCCCACATGGTGCCCATCCTCGACCTGCCGTCCGCCGATCGCCGGGCGGCCTAGGCCCGTTCCAAGGCCCAATCGCCGGGTGTTGATTGCGCTGCGGCGAAACCATCATCCCGAGCCTTGCCAGCGCCGCTGGGATCGCCGACATAAGGGTGATGAGGAGCAGCCATGGTTGAATTCATCGACGCGCTGGACGCACCGGCCCGCAACACTGGTCAGGTCCGTCTGCACGGTCCAGAAGCCTTTGTGGCCATGCGCAAGGCAGGATCCCTTGCCGCCCAATGCCTTGACGAGCTGGAAGAGATTGTCGCCCCTGGCGTCACCACCCAGGACATTGACGATCACGTCATGGCCTTCGCCAAGGCCCATGACGTTCTGCCGGCCACCTTATTTTATCGCGGCTACCGCAAGGCCTGCTGCACCTCCATCAACCATGTGGTCTGTCACGGCATCCCCGCCCAGAAGGCGCTGAAGGATGGGGACGTGGTCAACGTGGACGTCACCTTCATCCGCGATGGCTGGCATGGGGACTCAAGCCGCATGTACCGGGTGGGCAATGTGCGCCGCGCCGCCGACAGGCTTTTGGCGGTGACGCTCAAAGCCCTTGAGATTGGCGTTGAGGCTGTGCGCCCCGGCAACACCACAGGCGACATTGGCGCTGCCATCCAGACCTATGTGGAAGGCGAGCGCTGCTCGGTGGTGCGCGACTTTTGCGGCCACGGCGTCGGCCGCCTGTTCCACGACATGCCCAACATCTTGCACTATGGCCGCCCTGGGGATGGCATTCGCCTCCAGCCGGGGATGATTTTCACCATCGAACCCATGGTCAATCTCGGCCGTCCCCACGTCAAAGTCCTGTCCGATGGGTGGACGGCCGTGACGCGGGACCGCTCCCTCTCCGCCCAGTACGAGCACACCGTTGGAGTGACGGCGACAGGGTACGAGATCTTCACCGCCTCCCCCTACATGGTCTCCAAACCCTAGCGCTTGCCACCTTGGGCTGACTTTTTTGCGGCCCAAGGTTGTGCTTGCCTCGATTTCGCGCTTAACGTGAAGACAATCCTTGCCGCAACGTCCAGCGGCGTTGTTGGGGTGCGTCGTCATGGCAAGCGGATCACAAAGCAGTCACCCCGTTCCTGGCGATCCCCTCTCCGCTTTGCGCCACGCTGTGCGCGAACGGCGCCTTGTGGAGGATGAGGCGGCCACCGCCCTCCCCTCACCTGAGGACGAGGCGCCGGCCAACCCCGCCACGTTGTTCGACGGCGAGGCGGACGCCCCCCAACCCGCACCGGTGAAGCACCGCGCCCAGGCGCCGACCATGGCGGGTCACCGCGAAAGGCTGCGCGCGCGGTTTGACCGTGGCGAGGCCATCGCCGACTACGAACTCCTTGAGTTGCTGTTATTCCGCAGCGTTCCAAGGCGCGATACCAAACCCATTGCACGGGCACTGATCGGCCGCTTCGGGTCCTTCGCCAACGCCATCGCCGCCCCCCAGCACAAGCTGATGGAGGTGGACGGCATTGGCGAGAAGGTGGCGACCGACTTTCGTCTGGTGCGCGCGGCGGCGGAGCGGTTTGCCCACGCACAGCTCACCCAAAGGGATGTGTTGTCCTCCACCGATGCGGTGGTGGACTACTACAAGGCACGGCTGAGGACGGCGCTGCGGGAGGAGTTTCACATCCTTTTCTTGGACAAGCGCAACAAGTTCATCGCCAGCGAGTGTGCACAGGTGGGAACGGTGGACCACACCCCCGTCTACCCGCGCGAAGTGTTGACCCGCGCCCTACAACACGCCGCGAGCGCTGTGGTGTTGGTGCACAATCATCCCTCGGGCGACCCCACCCCCTCGCGCGCCGACATTGCCATGACCCAGAAGATCGTCGAGGCGGCCACCCCCCTTGGCATTGCCGTCCACGATCACCTCATCATTGCCGGCGACAGCTACACCTCTCTGCGCGCCGAACGCCTCATGTGAGCCGCCTGCATCCACGTGCGACGAACGTCAGTGGCAGGCGCTGGGTAGAGAACCCCCGGTGTGTTGAGCACGGCCCGCGCCGCCCGGCGAAGGTCAGCGGCCTCCCCCCTTGCGGCAGCGTCGGCAGGATCGAGAAGGGTCGAGCACTTTGCTTACGCGTCGGCTCGTGGTGCCAGAGCCGAAGTTGCCCACGTCCCATTTGCCGCCGCGGCAACGCTTTCCCGGTCTGCGCCAAATAACTTCTCAGGCCAGGCAGCGGCGGGCACCACTCCCGGCGTGTCTATCCCTTGCAATCGCTTGCTCGCGAAAGCCCTGGCCCGTTGACCTCAGCATCCACCTCACGTCGGCGGCCTCCGCCGGCGACAGGGCAAGCGCGATGCAGGAAGAGTGGCGCGCTTGGCGGGTGCATTGGCGGCGGGTGCTGAGGCCGAGATCGCCTAAGCCTCAAGAGCGGCGCCGAGGCTCTTCACGGGTTCGGGACGAGAAGGTCTTCTGGAAGGACGCGGAAGGGGGCGAGCCGTTCGGCGCTGTCGTCCGGTGCTGATGGGGCGGGAGAGGTTTGAGCGGCCGGCTCTCGTGTGGGTCTGATGGCAATGCCGAGGCGACGCATAAGGTCGGCGCGGGCGGCGTCCTGCTCCTGCTGGCGGCGCCTGAGGGTGAGGACCGCGCGATCCACATCTTCAAGGTGCACCCTGAACTGCTCAGCGCGTGACGGTGCGGGGTCGGCCCCTGCAGCGATGGGGTCCGGCCCGCTGGTCTCCTCCCTCGAAGGGCTGCCAGCAGCCGTCTCGGACGGTGACGGGGCCGCTGCCGCCTCGTCCGGCCGCCGGCGAGGCGGGGGGGTGCTCTCAGGCAACACGGCCTCGGGCGGAGGTCCCTCGTTCGGGGTCAGCGCGGCGGGCGGCTCTGGCGAGCTTGATGTTTGTGGCGGAGCCGCATCGTCCTCGGGCCCCTCCACCGCCTCAAGGGTCGGCGCTGCTTGGGTTGGCGCTTCCTGGGTCGGCGCGGCCCCGGCTGGCGCCTCAGGTGATGCGGCGGGGTCTTCATCGACCCCGGGGTCGTCAGCCGTTGCGTCCTCGCGAGGGGTGAGTGCGGCGTCGATGGCATCGGCTTCGGCGGCGAGGGCATCGTTCTCCGCCTCGACGGCGCGGATTTGCTGCTCAAGGCGCGTCAGGTTGATCCACGCGGTCAGAGGGGCCACGTCAATCCAGCGGGCCGGTGCTTCGAGGGGGCCGCGGAACACGAGACCGACGGTGATCGCCTCTTCCCCTGCAGGCGCGGTCAGCACCCAGTCGCTTTCAAGCTGCCAGGCCTCAATGTCGAGGCGTGCAGAGGCGCGCAAGGCGGTCTCCCCCTCCTGAAGGGCCACCTCTTCCACCGTTACCCGCCCGGCATCGATCTGGAATGGGATGGACACATCCGCCACCGCCCAATCCCCGTCGGCCATGTGGGCGGCGAAGGCGGCGCGCGTGTCGTCCTCCTCCACCTGTGTGGGAGTTGCATCCCCCTCCCCGGCGGGTGAAGCGGGAAGGCTGATAGCAGGGTCGAAAGGGGCGGGGTTAAGGCCGAGGATGCGCGCGTCCGCAAGCCGCGCCACGCCCTCGCCCGAGAGGTCGGCCACAAGACCGGCAAGGGTGCGGCCCGAGGCTGCAAACTGCGCCGAAAGGTCGAGCCTGCCGCGGGCCACAGGGCGCTGGCCATCGCGCCAGACAAGATCGCCAAGGGCCGCACCTTCAAGGCCGAACTCACCGCGCACGTCGGCCAACGTGCCATCGCGGTCAAGGCGGAGCGCGCCTGTCACGCGCCCGCCTGAAAGCCGTGCCGTCCCATCGGTCAATGCAAGCGTGTCGGGGGTCAGCGACAGGGCAAAGGCAGCGTCGCGCAGCACATGGCGGCCCACATCAAGGCGCCGTGTCTGCACCGACACGTCAAGGGAGACAGGCAGGGTAAGGGGCGCTGCGAACGGTGTCGTGGGCCAGCCATCGCTCGCGCCGTCAGGCGTTGCACCGGTCGCAAGAACAAGGCTTGCAAGGGCCCCGAGAGAGACCGCGTCCGCCTCCACAAGGCCGGTCACCGTGTCACCCACAAAGGCAAGGCTGCCTGACACATCGGCGCCCCCGATGGCGCCGGAAAGTTCTGCCATGGAAAGGCGATCGGGCGCGGTGGATAGGGTGCCGCCCAAGCGCACGCTGGTGCGCGGCGCGCCGGCCTGGCCGAGGGCTGCGGCAAGGGGCGCAAGGTCGGGCGCGTCGAGATTCACCGATCCATCGAAGGACCAGCCGCTCGCGTGCTGTGCCGTGCCGTCCACGGCAAGGGAGGTGCCGGCAAATTCCGCTGCCGCCGACAGGCTGAGCCCGTCAGCGGGCGTTCCGTCGATGGCAAGCCGCACCGCCCCATCGCCGGCAAGGCCGCCCGGCACAATGGTTCCGCCAATGCCCAACTGGCGCAACAGGGTGGCCGCGCCATCGTTGCGGGCGGTCAAGGTGAGGTTGACCGGCCGGTCCGCCCAGCCGGCAGTGGCAGGAACCCCGTTGGCGGACAGGGCGATGTCTGTCCCCCCCAACATACCGTTCGCAGTCAAGTTGAGGCGGGAGCGACCGGGCTCCTCTTCCCCCGCAGGCTCCCCTGCCAGCGCCACATTCACCGTGCCTGGGGCAAGGTGGCGGGCCATCGCAACGGCCACATCGGTGCGCGGTCCTTGGGGGAAGAGGGTCTCGATGACGTTGGCAAGGGCAGCGCCAGAGCGCACCGTCACCGTGCCCTCGATGCTGCCCACAGGGTCGCCCGACAGGGTGGCAATGGCGCCGCTCGCAAACACCTCCATCCCGCCAAAATCTTCGACAATCAGCGCGTCGACGGTGAGCCTGTCATCGCCATAGTCGGCGTTGAGGCTGACGGTTTCCCCTTCCACAGGGCCAGCGCGCAGTCTGTCGACGGCAAT
>JBCDCF010000176.1:0-7171 GCA_039182345.1 Pseudomonadota bacterium | reverse complement strand
ACGACGGTGGTGATCGGCCCTGCCTCGGCCGCCGCCTTCACCCCCGTGGCGCGGGCGCGCTCCTTCTTCGGTCAGGCCTTCATGTCCGCCTCGCGGGTGATGGACAGGGTGGGCGGACGTGACTGACCTTGTGGTCTATTACGACGACAGCTGCCCTTTGTGCCGGCGCGAGATTGCGTTTTATCGCGGCCGCACCGAGGCAGCGTTCATCGACGTGTCCGACCCCGCCAATGCGCCGGGCGACCTGAAACCCGAGGAGGCGATGGCGCGCTTTCATGTGCGCGATGGCGAGCAGCTGTTGTCGGGCGCTGCCGCCTTTGCAGCCCTGTGGCGACGCACCAAGGGGATGAAACTCTTGGGCCGTCTTGCTGCCCTGCCTGGGATTGTCACCGTGCTTGAGGGGGGCTATCGCGCCTTCCTGGTGGTGCGCCCCCGCCTGCAAGCCTTTATGGGGCGCAAAGCGTGTCCTGTGGACGGGTGCCGGTGATGGCGAACCCTTTCCGGGGCGAAGGCCTTGGAGCCGACGTGATGGATGAGCCCCGCCTGCCGCCCCACTATGACGATCTTGGGGCTGTGGAAGACACGGCCTGGACCATGATGGTGGATGCTGTGCCAAACAGGCGCGCAGCCTTCCACCAGGTGACGGTGGCCAACCTTGGCGCTGACGGCGAGGCGGAGGCCCGCACCGTCGTGCTGCGCGGCGCCGACCGGGCCGCGAGGACCGTGCGCTTTCACACCGACCGCCGGTCGGGCAAGTTCGCGGCGCTGAGCGCCCATCCCCGCGCCAGCGTTCACCTTTATGATCACGACGCGAAGGTGCAGATCCGCTTGCGGGGAACGGCAGCGCTCCACACCGGCGACGCGCTGGCCGAGGGGTTGTGGTCGACCATGCGCGACATGAGCAAGGTGTGCTACCGCCAGCCCGTGGGTCCCGGTGCGCCCATTGCCGCGCCCGACGGGGCCATGGATGGCGGCCTCCTTGCCGACGCGGACGGGTTTGCCAATTTCGTTGCGGTCGTCGTCCACATACACCAACTGGAGTGGCTGTACCTGGCGGCGAAGGGTCATCGACGGGCCCTCTTGGACTATGGCGGCGACACCCCACCGCGCTGGCTGGCGCCCTGACCGCCAGTGGACCACGCAACGGACTGTGAGATTGTGGAGAGGTTTATGCGTTTGAGCGCACAGGCACGGGTTTTGGCAAAAGGGGTGTTCGCGCCCGCCCTTGCGGTTGCTGCCATCATCGCCGGGCTGACGGCAGTGCCCGCCAAGGCCGAAACGCTCAACTGGGCCGCCAAACCGCTGACAGGGCTTGAGGGTGAGGCGGTGGATGGCAAGGCGTTTGCGGGCCGCGTCGTGCTCCTCGTCAACACCGCCTCCCAGTGCGCCTTCACCCCCCAGTACGAAGCTTTGGAGGCGCTCTGGCAGCGCTACCGCGACACGGGCTTCACCGTCCTTGGCGTCCCCTCCAACGACTTCGGCGGCCAGGAACCAGGCTCCAACGAAGAGATTGCCGCCTTCTGCTCTTCCACCTACGGGGTCTCCTTCCCGATGCTCCAAAAGGCCCCTGTGACAGGGCCTTCCGCACATCCTCTGTTCGCCTGGGCGCGGCAGGAGGGCGGCCGCGCGGCGGTTCCTGCCTGGAACTTCCACAAGGTGTTGATCGGCCGCGACGGTGAAATTGCCGGTGCCTTTCCCTCCTACATCAAGCCCGATGCGCCGCAGGTGACGGCCGCCATCGAACGGGCGCTCAGAACGCCGGCGTTGTGATGGAGGAGGTGTTTCGTACCGCGCCTGACCGCGGCTACAGGCTGTGCGTGGGCGTCGCGCTGTTTTCCGCCGACGGTCGGATTTTCCTTGGCAAGCGCGCGCAAAGGGGCGTCGTGCCCCAGTATTCCTGGCAAATGCCCCAGGGCGGGATCGACAAGGGTGAAGCGCCTTTGGCCGCCGCCAAGCGCGAACTCTACGAAGAGACAAGCGTGCGCACCGTCACCGTCGTGGACGAGATCGACGGCTGGCTCCACTACGACCTTCCCACAGACGTTGCCAACTGGCGCGGGCGCTACCGCGGTCAGGCCCAGCGCTGGTTCGCCTTCCGCTTCGACGGGAGCGAGGAGGAAATCAACGTCAAAGCCCCGCCCGACGGCCACACTGTGGAGTTCTCGCGCTGGCGCTGGGAGGCGCTGAGCGAGGTGCCTGGCGTGGTGGTTCCCTTCAAGCGAGCGGTGTACGAGGCTGTGGTCCGCGCATTTTCCAAGTACGCCGACAACCCTGATGGCTTGCGCACGGCGCCGCATCTGTCTATCTAGGCGTCATAGACCACGCTCTCCTAACAGTTGAGACGATAGAGGGTGCAGGTCCCGCAAGGGGCCGGCGCATTTGGTGTTTGTCGGCAGGCACGGCTTAGAAACGCAGTGCCGAAAAGGACGGTCGGTTGATCGAAGAAGAACGGCTCATTCGCGAAACGGGCGTTGAAGCACGGGTGGCAGGCATTGTGGCGCCGGCCCTTGGCGTGCTTGGCTTTCGGCTCGTGCGCGTGCGCACCACCGGCCAAAACGGTCTCACCGTGCAGGTGATGGCCGAACGCCCCGACGGCACCCTCACCATCGAGGACTGCGAGGCCATCAGCCACGCCATTTCCCCCATGTTGGACGTGGACGACCCGATCGGCAGGGCGTACCATCTTGAAGTGTCCTCACCGGGGATCGACCGCCCGCTGGCCCGCCGTTCCGACTTCGACCGGTGGAGCGGCCACGAGGCCAAGGTGGAAATGGCGGTCCCCGTGGATGGCCAGCGCCGCTTCAGGGGCATTCTTTTGGGCCTTAAGGGCGACAAGGTGGGGATCAAGGCCCCCGCCTCAGGGCGCAAAAGCCGCGGTGAAGGCGGCGCAGACGACGAGGCCGTAAGGCCTGTGGACGAGGCATGGCTGCCCCTTGATGAGGTGGCCGAAGCCAGGCTCGTCCTCACCGACGAATTGATCCGCCAATCGCTGAAAGAAGCAAAGAGCGAGACCGGATCGACGAACGAAGACAATGCGCCGCTGAACTGAATCACTTCGTCGCGGCGGAACGAAGCGAGACATGCGGGCGTGCGCGCCCCTTTATTTGCGGAACGAGGATCATCATGGCCGTCAGCGCGAATAAGCTGGAACTCTTGCAGATTGCCGATGCCGTGGCGCGCGAGAAGCAGATCGAGCGCGCCATCGTCATCGAGGCGATGGAAGATGCGATCCAGAAGGCGGCACGGGCCCGTTACGGTCAGGAGACCGAGATCCGCGCCGAGATCAATCCCAAGACCGGCGAGACGCGCCTCCAGCGCCTGATGGAGGTGGTGGAAGAGGTGGAAAACCCCTCCACACAGATCCGCCTTGCCGAAGCGCTGGCGAAGAACCCTGAAGTGCAGATTGGCGACTTTATCGCCGACCCGCTGCCCCCCATCGAGTTCGGGCGCGTGGCCACCCAGTCGGCCAAGCAGGTCATCGTCCAGAAGGTGCGCGAGGCCGAGCGCGACCGCCAGTTCGAAGAGTACAAGGACCGCGTGGGCGAAATCGTCAACGGCATCGTCAAGCGCGTGGAGTACGGCAACGTGGTGGTTGATCTTGGCCGGGGTGAGGCCATCGTGCGCCGCGACCAGTTGATCCCACGCGAAATTTTTCGCCCAGGCGACAGGATCCGCTCCTACATCATGGATGTGCGGCGCGAGCCGCGGGGGCCGCAGATCTTCCTGTCGCGCACCCATCCCCAGTTCACAGGCATGCTGTTCCGCCAGGAGGTGCCTGAGATCTATGACGGCATCATCGAGGTGAAGTCGGTGGCGCGCGACCCTGGCAGCCGCGCGAAGATCGCCGTCATCTCCAACGATTCCTCCATCGACCCTGTGGGCGCCTGCGTTGGTATGCGCGGCAGCCGCGTTCAGGCGGTGGTGCAGGAGCAGCAGGGCGAGAAGATCGACATCATCCCCTGGTCGCCCGATGCGGCCACCTTCATCGTCAACGCGCTGCAGCCTGCGGAAGTGGCCAAGGTGGTGCTTGACGAGGACTCTGAGCGCATCGAAGTGGTGGTGCCTGACGAGCAGCTGTCGCTCGCCATCGGCCGTCGCGGCCAGAATGTGCGCCTTGCCAGCCAGTTGACCGGCTGGGACATCGACATCCTGACGGAGGCCGAAGAGTCAGAGCGCCGCCAGAAAGAGTTTGTGGACAGGACCCAGCTCTTCGTGGACGGCCTTAATGTGGACGAGGTGGTGGGCCAGCTCCTCGCCTCTGAGGGTTTCACCTCCATGGAGGAGGTGGCCTATGTGGAGATTGAGGAGATCTCCTCCATCGAAGGCTTCGACGAGGAGACGGCCGAAGAAATCCAGGCCCGCGCCCGCGAGCATCTTGAAGAGATCGAGCGCCAGAACGACGAGGCGCGCCGCGAGCTTGGGGTGGAGGATGATCTTCGCCAAGTCCCCGGCATGACCACTGCCATGATGGTGGCGCTGGGCAAGGACGACGTGAAGTCCTTGGAGGACTTTGCAGGCTCCGTCCCCGATGATCTTGTGGGCTGGGTGGAAAAGAGCGGCACCGAAACCATTCGCCACACCGGGCCGTTGGCTGAGTTCGACGTGTCCCGCGCCGAGGCGGAGCAGATGATCATGACCGCGCGCGTTGCCGCCGGCTGGATCACCGAGGAAGACTTGATGGCCGATGAAGACACCGAAGAGGTGTTGGCCGAAGGCGAGGCGGACGCGCCCTTGGAGAGCACATCCTGACCAAAGCCCCACCAAGACCCTCAACGCGCACCTCAGCGCTGACACGCCAGGCGGGCGATCCTTCGGGCATGATCCGCTTTGTGCTGTCGCCTGATGGCGTTGTTGTGCCCGACATTCAGCGCAAGCTCCCAGGCCGTGGCGCCTGGGTGGAGGCCGACCACGCCAAAGTGGCCGAGGCGGTGCGTCGCGGCGTGTTCTCCCGTGCCTTCAAGGCGCAGGCGAAGGCGCCAGACACCCTTGCCGATGATGTTGCCGCGCTCTTGCGGCGTGCAGCGCTGCAACGGTTGTCGATTTGCGCGAAAGCCGGTTTGCTGGTCAGCGGCTTCCAGAAGGTGGCCGAAACCTTGGCGAGCGGTCAGGCTGCGGCCTATGTTGCGGCGGCCGATGGCGCTGAAGATGGCCGTCGCAAGGTCGAGGCGCTTGCCAAAAAGGCAACCAATCTCCATAACGATAAGCGGATGGTCGATGTGTTCTTCGCGGTTGAGTTGGAGAATGCGCTCGGGCGTGACCGTGTGGTTCATGTCGCACTGTTGCGGGGACGACCTACCGAGATTTTCTTGGCCGACGCTGCGCGCTTGCGCGCCTATCAAATGGGCGACACGCAGACGGCGATGAATCTTGAACTCAAGCCCAACGAACACTCGTTCGCAGGACCCTTGGCAGTATGAGCGAGACGAACGACACCGGCGACACTGTTGGCAGCCGCAAGAAGACGCTTTCCCTGCGTCGCGGCGGCGTTGAAAAGGGAACCGTCCGGCAGAGCTTCAGCCACGGACGGACGAAGTCGGTCGTGGTGGAGAAGAAAAAGCGCCGTGTGGTGGTGCCCGGTCAGGCCGGCGCGCCTGCGGCCGAGCCTGCGGCAAAGCCCGCAGCGCCCGCCCCCGCACAGGCCAAGGCCGCCCCTGAGGCCGCGCCCGCACCGGCTGCCGAGAAGGCGGCCGCAAAGCCTGCTGCCGCGGAGGCGCCCGCTGCAAAGGCCAAGCCCGCGCCCAAGGCCGAGGCAGCCCCAGCGACCCCTATGCCCGAAGCCGCTGCCGAACCGGCACCGGTCGAAGCCGAAGCGACCGAGGCTGTTGAGGCGAAAGCCCCTGCCGCACCCGCAGATGAGGCGCAGACGCCTGCTGCGGATGGACAGTCGGCCGAGGAGCTTGCGGTTCAAGCGCTCAACATGCCGCGCCGCCCCCGTGTGATCGGCAAAGCCGAGGTGAGGACCGCACCGCCGGCCCCCGCCGCGGAAGCCCCAGGCACACGGCGCCGTTCCTCACAAGCCTCGTCGCCAGGTCCCCGCGGCGCTGCCCAAAAGGGTGCGCAGGAGCGTGAGCCCCGTGCGCCCGGTCGTGCAGGTGCAGGCCAGGCCCGCGGCGAGCGTCCCGAAAGGGGCGAGCGCCAGGCACGGCCTCAGGCCGGGGGCCGCGAGCGCGGTCAGGTTCACCGCACGCTGAGCGCTGCGGAAAAGGAAGCCCGCGCGCGGGCCCTTGCCACCGCCCGCTCCCAGCAAGGCGAGATGAAACGCCGCGCCGAAGAAGAAGCGGTGCGCGAGCGTGAGGCCATCGAGCAGGCCAAGCGCGACCTTGCCGAAGAGGCCCTGCGCAAAGAGCGCGAAGAGGCCCGCCGCAAGGCCGAGGAGGAGCTTGCCGCTCGCCGCGAGGCTGAGGCTGCTGCTGCCGCCGCCAACAGGGCCGCCGACGCGTCCGCCGCTGCCACCGATGCGGAAACCGCCAAAGGCCCGCGCGGGGCAACACCCCAACGGCGCAAGACCGCCAAAGAGCTGGAAGAAGACGAAGCGGCAAGCGCAAAGGCCAAGAAGGCCCGCGCCACGCCCACCAAGACGGCCACCAAGGGTGACGATCGCCGCCGCACCAAGCTGACGATCACCACCGCTCTGGAAGACGACACGGAGCGCGGCCGCTCCCTCGCAGCGCTCAGGCGCCGGCGTGAGAAGGAAAAGCGGGGCGGCAGCCGCACCGGTCCGCGCGAGAAAGTTATGCGTGAAGTCACGATTCCCGACGCCATCTCCATCCAGGACCTTGCCTCGCGCATGTCGGAGCGGGGTGTGGATGTCATCAAGCTCCTGATGAAACAGGGGCAGATGTACAAGATCACCGACATCATCGATGCCGACACCGCCGAGCTTGTGGCCACCGAAATGGGCCACACGGTCAAGCGCGTGTCTGAGGCCGACGTTGAAGTGGGTCTGTTCGACGAGCGGGAGATCGACACCGAAAGCGCCGTGTCGCGGCCGCCCGTGGTGACCATCATGGGCCACGTCGATCACGGCAAGACCAGCCTTCTGGACGCCTTGCGCAAGGCGAACGTTGTGTCTGGCGAGGCTGGTGGTATCACCCAGCACATCGGCGCCTATCAGGTGGACCTTGGTGGGCAGAAGATCACCTTCCTCTACACGCCCGGTCACGCCGCCTTT
>JBCDCF010000175.1:0-7204 GCA_039182345.1 Pseudomonadota bacterium | reverse complement strand
CTCTTCCACCATCAGCGTGGTGCGCAGCCACGGCGGCAGGCCCGGCAAGGTTTCCACAGCAATGGAGACCACGGACAGGAGAATGAGGGCCTGAATGGCAAAGGCGACGCGACGGCCGAGGACAGGGTCCTCACCGTCAAGGATGGCTTGTACGCGGGCCCGTTCCACGCCCGGCTAAAGGTTGGTGTGGGTGCTGACGGTGGTCTCCACACCGCCGCCGACGGTGACCTTGGTCTTGTCAGAGGTCACGCAGGCCGTGAGCACGCCTGCCGCAACAACAAGGGCGGCAAGCGTCGTCATGGATGGCGCGGCAGGTTTCTGCCGCCGCGCCAAAAGATCGTGGTTCTGGCTCAAGCGGCGTTGAACTCGTTCCACTTGGAGAACAAGAGCGGCGCGTTGTCCATGAGGTTGTTCCACACGGCCACCTTTGAGAAGCGCTCGTCGTAGGAGCCGCCGTCGCGCACTGCCCCTGTGGGGTTGGTGACGTCGCCCGTGGGGCTCGTGATGGGCGCTGTGGCGGCCTTGCCTTCGTAGAAGAAGCCCCACTCGTTGGGGGTCAGGAACTCCTTCGCCTTCTCGGGCACGGAAATGTAGTAGCCCTGCTTGGCGATGAAGCCGCCTACCCAGCCGGAGAGGTACCAGTTGAGGTACTCGTAGGCCGCATCGCGCTTCATGCCCTCAAGATGGCCCATCAGCGCAAGGCCGTTGCCCCAGCCGCGATAGCCTTCCTTCAAGGGCTGGTAGACGCACTCAATCCCCTGGGTGCGCACGGCCGTCACCGCAGGCGACCACATGGACTGGATGACCACCTCGCCGGAGGCCATCAGGTTCACCGACTCGTCAAAGGTGTTCCAAAGGGCGCGCCAGTGCCCCGCCCGCTTCAGTTCGATGAGCTTGGCGATGGTGGCGTTGATCTCATCGGGCGTCAGGTTGCCTTTGTCGGCGTAGGTGATGTCGCCTGAGGCCGAGAACGCCATCACAGCGTCCATGATGCCGATGGTGGGAATGTTCTGGATGGCCGCTTTGCCGTTGAACTTCGGGTCGATGAGGGCAGCCCAGGAGTCCACCGATTCGCCAATCTCATCGGGACGGATGCCGAGGGTGTCGGCGTTGTAGACGCCTGGCACGAAGGTGGCCCAATCCGTCGGCCCTTCCACGAAGGCGTTCCCGTCCTGGGCGGAGCGATACATGTACTCGAACGGGGAATCGCCTTCGGTGGAGACGGGTTTGCCGGCGAACGTGCCGTCCTTGTAAAGGGGCGTCACCTGATCCCACAGGCTGATTTTGCTGACGTCGACGGCCTGGGTCACGCCCTGGGGCACCCACACCTTGGCCTGCCAGATCTCCGAATCGGCAACGTCGATGGAGCCTGGGTCGTTGATCATGCGGTTGGTGAGACCGGCATGGTCCACCACGCTCATCTCCACCTTGAAGCCAAGGTCTTGGCTGGCTTGGCGGGCAATGTCGATGAGCGTGGAGTAGCTCATGCCCGTGTGGTTGATGGTGATGTCCTTGATGTTCTGGGCCCAGACGGTGGGAAAGCCCGTCACCGCCGTTGCCGCGCCCGCTGCCGCTGCGCCCTTCAGAACCCCGCGCCGGGTGATCGTTTTCGCCATCGTTTTCTCCTCGCCTTGTTGCGCTGTCTGGTCATTTTGCTAGCAAGTGCCGGACCAACGCCAAGGCGCCAGTGGAGCAGCATCGGCGGCATTTGTCGATTGTGTTCATTTCCACTGCACAGACGGTGCCTTGCCGGCGCAAACGCCATTGGGCGTGCGCGGTTTGCGCCCCATATGACCCGCCAACACACCAACCCTTTTTGATGAGGATCAGATGCGCCTCCTACACAGCCTTCGCGGCGTGATCGTGCTTGTGGTCTTGGCGGTCAGCTTCACGCTCGTGGCGGTCGATTATGCCGAGGCGCGACGCGGTGGCCGGTTCGGCAGCCGTGGCGCGCGCACGTTCGACGCGCCCGCCGCCACAAGGACCGCCCCCAACCAGGCCCGTCCCGTGGACCGTTCCATGACCCCGCGCACCCAAACCAACCAGCCAGGCGCACAACAGCAGCCTGGCACCGCCGGCACAGCCGCACAGGCCGGCCGCACAGGTATGTTCGGCGGCATGATGGGCGGCCTCCTGGGCGGCCTGATGCTTGGCGGGTTGATCGGCCTGATGCTGGGCAACGGCGTCGGCGGCCTTGCAGGCTTCCTTGGGCTGTTGCTGCAGATCGGCGTCGTGATCTTGATTGTGATGCTGGTGATGCGCCTCTTCCGTTCGCGCAGCACGCCGGCCCTTGCAGGCCCGCGTCCCGGTGCCAGCCCGAACCCCGGCTCCAGCGGCCTGCCGCAAACAGGGTCGACACCCTACCAGGCCCATGGCGCCAGCGGGTCCGGCATGGCCCCTGCCTCCGGCCCCGTGGTGGACGCACCGCCTCCAGGCGCCGCCCCAGGGGGGTCGAGTGCACCGATGGGCGAGGATGCCCCCATGGGCGGCCACGACGACATCGGCCTGACGGGTGAGGATTTCGACGCGTTCGAGCAGCTCTTGGTGGAGATCCAAGCAGCCTTCACGCGGGAAGACTTTACGGGTCTGCGCGATCGCTCAACGCCAGAGATCGTCTCCTACCTGTCCGAAGAGCTCAGCGAGAACGCCGTTGCCGGCAAGCGCAACGAGGTGCGCGACGTGAAGCTCTTGGAGGGCGATCTGTCGGAAGCCTGGCGCGAAGGCGACCAGGAATACGCCACCGTTGCCATGCGTTATGAGAGCATCGACATCATGCGCGACCGCAACACGGGCGAGATCGTGGACGGCAAGGAAGAGCCCACGGAGACGACGGAAATCTGGACCTTCGTGCGGCCCGTGGGCGGCACCTGGAAACTGTCGGCCATCCAATAGGCCGCACAGACGGCAGACAAAAGAAGCGGCGGGCTGCTGTCCGCCGCTTTTTTGCGTCTTGGCCTCAGGTGCTTTTCTGACCGCGGGTGGTCAAGAGGCCCGGCGCTCCTCTCGCAGGAGCTGTGTGGCGTCATGGTCGAGGCCCCACTCGTACCCATCATCGGTCTTGGCGAGGACGACGCCATAGTCCACCCGCGCATGCTCTGGCGTGATGAAGCCATCGAGGACATCGTCCAGCACCTTTTCAGGCTCCCTCTCCAGCGGGTCGCCATAGCCGCCGCCTGATGGGGAGAAGTAGGAGATCACGTCCCCCTCCTCCACACGAAGGCCTGACAGTTTTGCGGGTTCCTGGCGCAGGGAACCAGGCTTGTGGATGTTGTGGACCTCAAGCTTGCCGACGGCCCCTTCCTTGCCACCGAAGATGCCCCAAGGGGTGTCCTCGTGACGGTCGCTCTCGTGGGTCATGAAGCCTGGGGTCAGGAAGCGCTGGGCCTTCACCACCCCTGCCCCGCCTCGGGTGCGCCCCGCCCCTGGGACGATGTCGTCGCGCACCTCATAGCGGTCGCAGATCAACGGCAGGTGCATGCCAAGGTCTTCCAGAGGGTTGTTGCGGGTGTTGCGCATCAACTCCTCCACCGTGTCGGGCCCGTCGGTGAGGGGGCGTGCGCCCATGGCCGCCTCGTTCACTTCAAGGAACACCCAATAGTCGCCATTGGGCCTGACGCCAGAGTAGGCGGCGAAGGACAATGTGGCAGCGTTCCCCGCCGTCACCTTGTCGGGAATGACGGGGGCGAGCGCCTTGATGATGAGGTCCACCATCCTCTGGATCTGGCAAAACCGCGCCTCGGCCGCCACCGGCGGGACGGGGTTATAGATGGACCCTTTGGGCGAGGTCACCGTCACGGGGCGGAAGGAGCCTTCGTTCTGGGGGATGTCCTCCTGGTGGGTGTAGGTGTCGAGGAGGAGCGAGCGGAAGGCGAAGTAGCAGGCAACCTTGGTGGACCCGTCGAACGGCACGTTGAAGCAGGTGGGCACCTGATCGGACGAGCCTGTGGTGTCCACCTCCACGCTGTCGCCGCGCACCTTCACCGTCACCTTTACGGGAAGGGTGACGCCACGGGTCCTGCCGTCATCGTCCAGAAAGCCTTCGGCGGTGTAGTCGCCATCGGGGATCTTGGCGATTTCAGCGCGCAACATCCGCTCGGTGTAGTCCATCAGTTCCACGCACGCGGCCTGGACATCGGCCTTGCCGTACTTGGCAAACAGCTCCTCAAAACGCCGCACACCGAGCTCGGCGGAGGCGATCTGCGCCTCAAGGTCGCCCATCACCAAAGGGGCGACGCGGGTGTTGTCGGAAATGTACTGCCAGAGCGCTTCGTTGCGCTTGCCGCCTTCGTAGAGTTTCAGCCCATTATAGAGCATCCCCTCCGCATACATGTCAGGCACATCGATAATGAGGCCTGGGGTCGCCGCGCCAATGTCCACGTGGTGGGCGGTGTTGGCGGAAAATCCCACAAGCTCGCCCTGGTGGAAGACGGGCATGACAATGGCGATGTCGGGCGAGTGGGAGGCCCCTTCATAGGGGTGATTGTGGATCACACAGTCCCCAGGCAGCCACTTGTCGTTGGGGATGCGCTTGCCGATGCCGCGCAGGTAGCCTGGGAGCGAGCCGATGTGCATCGGCGTTGAATCGGATTCGCACAGGGTGTTGTAGTCGGTGTCGAACAGGCCCGCCCCAAGGTCCTGGCTTTCGCGGATGATGGAGGAGTAGCTCATCCGGTAAAGGACGTTGCCCATCTGCTCGGCGATGGAGTGCAACGCCCCACCGATGACCTGAAGGGTGATTGGGTCGATTTGGCTCATCCTATCGCCTCATTGGGTGTTGGGGCCTCATGCGATGTGGCCGAGTTGTCTCAGCTGGCGGACCATGTCCCAGTCGACCCAGCTTTCGATGATCTTGCCGTCCTTGATCACGTCGATTTCAATGCCCGTCCAGGACAGCGGCTTATTGGTGGCGGGGCGGCCGAGATAGGGCCCCTTGTTGGTGGCGCTGAACCGCCAGCGGGTGGCCACCGTGTCTCCTTCCGCCACCTGGCGCAGGATCTCCACACGGCAGTCCGGGAAGGCGACCTTGTGCCCCTCCACCAGGGCAAGCCATGCCTCAAGGCCAAGGTCGTTGGCGCCGTCGTCGACGAAGGGTTCCTGGTGGTTCACGTAGGTGTCGGCGATGAAGGCGCGGGCATCCTCGTTCGCATTGCCCGCCCAAAGGCCGAGTATCTTGCGCGCAAGGGCTTTGTTGGCCTCAAGCGTCATGGCCGCCCCCTTTCTTGGGTCTGCGGCAAGAACGTGACGGGCATCACACCGCACAACCTGTTCGCCGCCCACATGAAGGGACCGACAAAGCCTTTTTGAGACGGTGGGCGCACGGCACCCCCGCACAAGACTTTTTGGAGACACGCCATGCTGAACGACGTTTTGGTCGCCCGTTACATTTTGCTGTCGCCGCGCCGGATGGAGCGTGGCCCTGGCTTTGATGACGTTGTGCACGCCATGAGGGTGCGCCGCCAGGAACTGCCCTTTGCCAACGCCATCGGCGAGCCTGACGCGGCCGACGCCGACACTGACATCGACGGCCAAGCCCGGTCCTGACCCCTTAAGGCGCGCTCGCTCGGTCACGGAAGGAGTCCGCCTAGCCGGTGCGCGACAGGCGCAGGTCGCCATGGGCGATGACGTGCGCGGTCCACCCCGGCGGCACCAAAGTGGTTGAGTTGTGCTGGACGATGATGGCAGGGCCGTTCACCCGGTCCTCCGCCCTCAAATCCGGCCGGCGATAGCGCGGTGTGTCGAGGCTCTGCCCGTTGTCGAAACGGGTCTGACGCGTGTACATCAGCGCCTCTTGGGGGTCCACGCGTCCGCCTTGGGAGAGGTCAGGCACGTTGAGTGAGCCTGTGGCCGCGCTTGCAATAAGGCGCAGCGTGATGGCCTCGGTCAGCTGATCTTTAAAGGCGTGACCGTAGACCTGTTTGTGGGCATCGAAGAAAGAATCCACCACCGACTGCTTGTTGTCGGCCGTCAACGGTCCTTCAGGAACGTCGGCGCGCAACTCAAAGCCTTGGCCCACATAGCGGCACTCGGCCACCTTTTTGTAGACACGCTCGCTCTGGGGCACGTTGTCGGCATCAAGCTGAGCATCGGCAAGGGCGCGCAACTCGTCGAAGCGGCGGTTCAGCTCTTCAAGCTCCTCATCGCTCGCATTGTTCATGACGGTGAGGACGGAGTGGGTGTACTCGTACTGTAAGTCGGTGACCAAAAGGCCCATGGCGGCGGTGATGCCCGGCTGGAGAGGGCTGATCACGTCCCGCGTCTGGATGATTTCCGCCAACGCCGTCGCGTGGAGAGGCCCTGCCCCGCCGAACCCCATCAGTGTGAAGGTGCGCGGGTCGATGCCCTTCGCCACCGAGTTGGCGTTGATGGCAAGGGCCATGTTGTTGTTGATGATGCGCAAGATGCCGAGCGCAGCATCCTCCACCGACAGCGACAAGGGCTTGGCGATGTGCGTCTCGATGGCCTGGCGGGCAAGGCCCTCATCGATGGTGAGGTCGCCGCCGAGGAACTGGTCGGGGTCGAGGCGCCCCAGCACCACCTGTGCGTCCGTCACCGTCGGCTCCGTGCCGCCCTGGCCGTAGCAGGCGGGACCTGGGTCGGCGCCGGCCGAACGCGGCCCCACACGGAACGCGCCCCCTGAATCGATGTAGGCGATGGACCCGCCGCCGGCGCCAATGGCGTCGATGTCGATCATCGGCACCAGAACGGGGAGCGAGGCCACCTCCGTGTCGCGCGGGTTCTTGATGCGCACCTCACCGTCCTGGATGACGGAAATGTCGGCCGAGGTGCCGCCAATGTCGATGGTGATGACGTTGTCGGCGCCTGCCGCCTCACCCGTCCACTTGCCGCCGATGACGCCGCCGGCAGGGCCTGACAGGAGGAGCCCCACAGGCCGCTCTGACGAGTTTTCGACCGTTGAGATGCCGCCATTGGACTGCATGATGCGCACGATGGCCGACACGCCTGCATCGCGCAGACGGCCCTCAAGGCGTGACAGATAAAGGCTCACCTTCGGGCCGATATAGGCGTTCATGGCGCAGGTGGAGAAGCGCTCATACTCGCGGATGACATTCACCACCTCTGACGAGCAGGAGACGAAGGCGCCAGGCATCACTTCCTGGACGATGGCTTTCGCGCGCTTTTCGTGATCGTCGTTCAGGAAGGCGAACAGGAAGCCGATGATGACCGCATCGAGCCCGCGCTTCTT
>JBCDCF010000174.1:0-7218 GCA_039182345.1 Pseudomonadota bacterium | reverse complement strand
CGCTTTCCAGCGAGATGACGGTCTCCGGCGGGATCACCGTGCGGATGGCAGCGCGGATGGCCACCAGAAGGAAGGCGGCCGGCATCACCACCATTAGCCACCAAATCTTGACCTCGAGGGAGGAGACCGCCCGTTCGTTGATGCTGTAGCTGAACAGCACCGCGTCGAGGGAGTAGTAGGCAAGGATCAGTGCCAGGAGAGAGGTCAGCGCATCGGCGATCCTTTGCAGGATGCGTGCGTAACGCTCCGGCAGAACGTGCATCAAGATGTCGATGCGGATGTTGCTGCGGGTCCTGTCGGCCGCCGCCATCCCGATGAACACCATCCAGAGGACGAGGTAGACCGCGATCTCTTCCAGCGAATTGTAGGAGACGTTGATGAGGTTGCGCGCGGCAATCAGCACGAAGGAGATGAATGCCGCGACGCCGAGGGTGAGGAAAAGGGCAATGGTTTCAAGGGTCGCGACCACATGGCCCAAGGTTGCGAAAGCGGTGCGCATCAAACCCGCCCCATGCGCGAAAGCTGCAGCGCGAACGCTGTGGTGACGGGCGCATGCCGCACGGACTGCGCAAGGCTGTCGGCAGCGCCCATCACCGTCACGGGCGTTACTGCGCCAACTCGATCAAGGCCTGAAGTTCAGGGCCCTGTTCGGCGTAGACGGGGCCCACAGCCTCGATCCAGGCATCCCTGTCGCCATCGTCAAGGGCAAGAACGGTGACGCCCGCGCTCTTCATGGCCTCGAGCGTCTTGTCCACCTCGGTGGCAATTTCCTTTTGGTTCCAGGCCGTTGCCGCCTCTGCTGCCTGCAAGACCGCATCCTGGTGCTCTTCGGAGAGGCCGCTGAAGAAGCGGTCGTTGATGGCGAAGATGTACCCGCCAAAGGCAAGGTCCACGACGGTCATGGTGCTGAGCACCTCCGTCAACTTCAGGCTTTGAGCAAAGCTTGGCGTGGTGATGGCGCCGTCCACGGTGTTGTTTTGCAGGGCCACATAAAGTTCGCTGCCTGGGATGACCGTTGCCACCGCGCCAAGATTGGTGAGGGTGGATTCAAGAAGGGCCGACGGATAGGTGCGGATCTTCAACCCGTCGAGCTCGCCAAGGTTGGTGACTTCCGTCCCTGTGGTGAACAGGTGCGTCGGCGTCTCGTACCAGAAGGCAAGGGGTTTGAGGCCGACAGCGTTCAACTCCTCGGCGATGGTGTTGCCGATGGGGCCCGCCCAGACCTTTGCCAGGTGATCGTAGTCTGAGAACAGCATCGGCATGGTGAAGACTTTGACGCTCGGCGCCACCGACTCGTAATAGCTGATGAACGGGACAATGGCCTCCGTCTGCCCGCGAATGGCAGCGTTCACCTCCTGCCGCGAGGGGATGAGGGAGGATTTGGGGAAGGTCTCCACCGTCACTTCGCCGTTGGTGAGCTTGGTCAGCTCTTCGGCAAACACCGCAGCGGTGCGCGCCTTCAGGTGGGTGTCTGAGGTCTCGTAGGCGAGGCGGATGGTCTCGGCCGACGCGGTGCCTGCGAGGGCAACGCCGAGGAGCGCTGCCGCGCCCAAGCGCAGAATTGTGTTCGTCATGATCGTGTTCCCTCGTTCTTTTATCCTGTGGGGGTCTCGTTCGTGGTCAGACTGTTGCGGCCTCACGGTGGCGGGTGTGGCCGTTGGAGGCCTCAGCCCGTTGGGTGAGGACAAGTTCGCCGTGCCGCCCAACGCTGAGCGACCAGTGGGTAGGCACGAAGGTGGTCGAGCTCATCTCCTCCACCACCAGCGGACCGTTGATGGTGGCGCCGGCAGGCAGCCCATCGCGTGCCATGACGGGGCAGGGGTCGGTGCCCTCGTGGGTGGTGACGGCGCGCTCGCCCGTGGGGGCAGGCACATCACCTGGCGCGCGATCGGGCAACGGCGGCGGCGTGGTGGTGAGCGCTGCCACAACACGCAAGTTGACGACCTCGATGCTTCTGTCGGGGTCGAGCCGTGCGAACTGGCGCTCGAACTCCTCTTCGAAGGGGCCGGAGATGGTCTCCACACAATCAAGGCGCGCCACGATGGTCAACTCGTGGGATTGGCCCTGGTAACGGCAGTCCACCTCATGGCGCAAAACCACCCTGTCAGGGTCGTGGCCCTCTTGGGTGAAGGCGTGCCGCAGGTCCGCGACGATCTCTTTGGCATGGGCTTGGAGTTTGGCAGGGGCGTCATCATCAAGGGGGAGCAGCACCGTCACCTGTCGCTCCTTGAAAGGGGCCGCGCAAAAGCCGCCGAAGGCAGAAAATGCCCCAGGAAGCGGCGGGATGACCACCTCGGGGATGCCCAGTTCGTCGGCAATGGCACAGGCGTGGAGGGGACCTGCGCCGCCGAACGGCATCAGGGCCAGATCGCGCGGGTCGTAACCGCGGGCGATGGAGATCTCGTGGATCGCCGTTGCCATTTTGGTGACGGCAATGTCGAGGATGCCAAGGGCCATCTCCTCCACCGACAGTCCGGCGGTCGTCGCCAGCGCACCGACGGCCGTGCGCGCGGCCTCAGCGTCGATGGTGAGGCTCCCGCCGAGGGACTGGCCGGCGCCAATCCGGCCCAGCACCACATTGGCATCGGTCACGGTGGCGGCCGTGCCGCCATGGCCATAGGCGGCAGGGCCCGGCCGCGCCCCTGCGCTCTGCGGGCCCACAAACAAGCCGCCCCCTTCATCGAGGACGGCAATGGAGCCGCCGCCAGCGCCAATGGTGTGAATGTCGAGCTGGGGCACTTTGACGAGGAGGCCCTCAAGGATGCTTTCCCGCTTCACCGGCCAGGCACCGTCCGCCACCAGCGCCACATCGCTGGACGTGCCGCCCATGTCGTAGGTGACAAAACTCGACCGGCCGATCTGTTCGGCCACATAGTGGGCCGCTGCGACACCGCCCGCCGGCCCCGACAGCACCGTGCGCACGGGCCTTGCGGCCACATCGGCTTCGTTCAACAGCCCGCCATTGGAGGCGGTGGTGTAGAACGCGCCGCCATAGTTCGCCGCCTTCAGCGCGGTCACGAGACGCTCCGTGTAGGAGGCGACCAACGGCTGCAGGTAGGCGTTGATGACGGTGGTGGAGAAGCGCTCATACTCGCGGATCTCGTTCAGCACCTCATGGCTGACGGAAACGTGGGTGAAGTGGCGGCGGAAGATCGCGGCCGCCTGGGCTTCGTGAGCGGGGTTGGCGTAGGCGTTCAAGAACCCGATGGCAACGCTCTCAAACCCCTCCTCGGCGAGGCGCTCGGCAAGGCGTTCGGTGGCCGCCTCGTCCAACGGGGTCTCGATGGCGCCGTCACCATTGATGCGTTCACGAACCGTGTGCCGGTCACGCCGACGGACCAGAGGGGGCGTGCGCTCGAAGTAAGGGTCGTAGAGCGTGTTGGGCGTCAGCCGCGTGGTGCGGCCCAGCTCGATGACGTCGCGAAAGCCTTCGGTGGTGACCATGGCGGTCTTTGCGCCGCGCCGCTCCAACAAGGCGTTGGTGGCAACCGTGGTGCCGTGGACGATGAGGGCGACCTCCGCCAAGTCCACATCCGCCTTCTTGAGCGCGGCGAGGACGCCTTCGTCGGGCGCGTGGCGCACGGAGGGGGACTTCACCGCCACCGTCTCCCCCGACACGGGATCGAAGACGGTGAGGTCGGTGAAGGTGCCGCCCACGTCGATGCCGACAATGCGGCCCACTGTGCCGGGCTGGTCGTGTGTCGCTGTCATCAGCCTTTGCGCGCTTTGTAGGCGCGGCAGGCCTTGGCGAAGGCGGCGGCGCTGTCTTCGATGGCGCGCTCGTCGTGGGCAAGGCTCACAAAGCGCCTGTTGCCCGGCAGCACAAAAACGCCTGCGCGGATGAGTTCGGTGTCGAACGCCATCAGCGCCTTGCGGTCAGAGGCGATGACGCCGTGATAGTTGTGCGGCACGCGCTCTGTGAACAGCATGTGCCACATGGGGCCATGGCCAAAGCAGATGGCCGGCACGCTCTCTTCACGCAGAACGGTGGAGAAGGCCTCGCGCACGGCATCGCCAATCTCAAACAGGCGGTCATAGACGCCTGGCTTGGACAACTCCTCGATGATGGCAAGACCGGCCGCACAGCCGAGGGGATTGCCGTTCAACGTGCCATTCACATAGACGAAACCGTCGCCGCCTTTGTTGCGCGGGTCGGCCTGTTCCATGATGTCGGCGCGACCGCACACGGCCGCGAGCGGCGTCCCTCCGCCAATGATTTTGCCCATGGTGCAAAGGTCGGGCGTGATGCCGAAATAGGCCTGTGCGCCGCCAAGGCCGTAGCGAAGGCCGGTCACCACCTCATCGAGGATCATCACGATGCCGCGCTCGCGGGTGATCTCCCTCAATCCTTCCAGGAAACCTTCCTGCGGCCAGATGATGCGCTGGATGGGCTCCACGATGATGGCCGCAACCTCGTCCTTTGCCTCGTCAAGGATCTGGCGCACCGCGTCGAGGTCGTTGAAGGGGGCCACGAGGGTCAGATCGCGCACCACCTCGGGGATGCCGGCTGTGTCCGGCTGGGGCATTGGAAACTGGGAGACTGCCGAGGGCGCGGTGGAAAGCTGCGCATAGTCGTGGTGGCCGTGATAGCCGCCTTCGAACCGCAGAACCTTTTCCCGCCCGGTGAAGGCACGGGCAAGGCGGATGGCGTGGAAGGTGGCCTCAGAGCCCGACCCCACAAAACGCACTTTGTCGGCACAAGGCACGATCTCGGCGACCTTGCGGGCAAGCTCCAAAGCGTTCTCGTTGAGGTAGGCGAAAAAGTGCGAGCCTCTCGTGGCCTGCTCGGCAATGGCCTTGGCCACGGCAGGGTGGGCGTGGCCAAGGACGAGCGGGCCGGAGCCGAGGCAATAGTCGATGTACTCGTTCCCGCTGACATCCCAGAACCTGGCGCCGTCGCCGTGGGAGAAGACGAAGCGCACGTCTTCGGCCAGCGCATTGCCGCCCAGCGCGCCGCCGGGAAGGAGGATGTGGGCGTCCTCAAGGTCGCGCCGTTCCGCTGCGGTCAGGTGTCCGTTGCGACCAAGGGGGACAGCCCCTTCGGCGACATCTGCGAGCGCGGCCATCAGTCCTGCCTTTCCTTGACGAATTCTGGCGTGCCGGTGGGCGTGGTGCGCACCTTGCACAGAGAGCGGGAGATGCGGTCAGCCCATGTCTTGGCAATGACGAGATCGTGCCCGCTCGCCGGTTCCGGCCGCACCCAAAAGCGCAGCACGGCGCCTTTGTTGGGGACAATCTCAATCATCTGCCCTGGCGCTGTGCCGAGCCGTTCGGCAAGGGCGGCTGACAGGCGGGCTTCGTAAGGGGCAAGGGTCTCGCATCCGGCGTGGATGGGAGCGACTGTCTCGTCGGGCGCTTGATCGCGGTAGGCCGCAGCGCCGGCCTCGGTGACAATGCCGTCGTCCTTGTCCGCCGACAGGGCTTCGGCATCGCGCTCGGCAGGGTCGCCGAACCCGCCGCCGCCGGAGGAGCGCATCACCACCAGGTCGCCGCGCTTTAGGGGAAAGCCTGAAATCTTGCCGCGGAAGGATGAGGGCTCCACAGGCGCCCCGTCCCGGCACACATTGGTGTGGTTGCCGGCACCGGAGCGGCCGCCATTGACCCCCGCCGGCCAAACGAAGTTGCGGTCCGACAGGAGGGAGAGGCGTGCCTCGTCGGTCATCACCTCCACCTCCCGCAGGAGGCCCATGCCGCCGCGCCATCGCCCGGCGCCGCCGCTGTCGGGCCGCAGTTCGTTGCGCCGCAGCTTGAGGGGAAACACGGTCTCCACCACCTCGGCGGACTGGATGGAGACGTTCTCTCCTTCGTTGAAGGCGCGCACGGCAGGGTTGCCGTCATGCCCGTCAAAGCCGCCGGTCCCGCCTGAGGGATACTCGTAGAAAATGAAGGGCCGGCCGCTGTCGTCCCGGCCGCCGATATAGGTGTGATTGGAGGTGCCGCGCACATCCCCCGTCATCTTCTCCGGCACCAGGAAGGAGAGGGCCGACATCACCGCAGCGTCGGAGGCAAAGCGCACCTCGTTGAGGCCGCCGCAGGGGGCGGGCCAGGATGCGTGCACGATGGTGCCCTCGGGCGCATCCACGGTGATGGGCCGCATGGTGCCATCGTTGATGAGGCCGGCAGGGTCCAGAAAGCTTTTCAGGATCGTCAGAATGCTGGTGGCGGCAATGGCGGGGCCGGCATTGAGGGGGGCGGCCACCTGGGGGGAGGTGCCTTTGAAGTCCGCATGGATGGTGTCGCCATCCACCGTCATCGCCACATGGACGCTGAGGGGGAAAAGGGCAGGGTCGTTGCCGTCAAGGTAGCCGACGCCGTGATAGGTGCCGTCCGCAAGGTCGGCAATGCGCGCCTTCATGCGCGTTTCTGAGGCGTCGAGCATGCCGTCGATGGCAGCATTCACCGTGGCAAGACCATACTTGCCGTAAAGCCCGTCCAGGCGGGACTCGGCCACACGGCAGGTGCCGAGCACCACGCGGAAGTCGGCCATCGCCTCCTCGCTCACCCGCACATTGTCACGGATGACGTTGAGGATGGGGCCGCCGCCCGCCTTGTCCGCCCGCACACAGTCAAGTCGCAGACCTTCCTGGAGGATCTCGGCCGCATTGCCCGACAGGCTCCCCGGGGTCATGCCGCCGATGTCGGCCCAGTGGCTGCGCACCACAACGAACATGGTCAGCCGCCCCTCGCGGAAGACCGGCCAGATGACCGCCACATCGTTGAGGTGGGTGCCGCCCGTATAAGGGTCGTTGTGGAGGAAGATGTCGTCGGGCCCGATGCTCGTCCCCTCACGCTCCAGCCGGCGCAGGAGATGCTGGACGGTCCAGGCCACGGGGATGACGTGGAAGGGGTGATCCTCGCTGGACTGGGCGACGAGGCGGCCGCTTGCGTCCAGCATGGCGCAGGAGAAGTCAAACCCCTCATAGATGATGGAGGAGTAGGAGGAGCGGATCATCAGCCCGCGCATCTCCCGCACGATGGAGCTCAATCCCTCGCGCAGGACGCCCTGGGTGATGAGATCGGCCGACGCGTCAGCCATTCTCGCTCTCGACACGCTCGTTGAATGTTCCGGCAAGTTCGTCTCTGGAGTTGACGATCAGCGCCCGCGTGGTTCGCTCGGCCGCATCGCAGTCCCGTGCGGTGATGGTGGCGACAATGGCGCGGTTGCCATCGATGGATTTGGCAATGAGATTGTGCCGCCGTTCGAATGCCACAAAACGG
>JBCDCF010000173.1:0-7225 GCA_039182345.1 Pseudomonadota bacterium | reverse complement strand
CGTTCACATCCACCAGCACCGTTGGGGCGTACCACCAGCCTGTGTTGCGGGCTTCGGGGATTGTCGCGCCTGTGAGGGCGCGGGCGCCTTGGCTGAGGGCATCGTCCACCAGATGCGACACTTTCGCGCGGGCCGATTCCGAGACCAAAGGGCCGATCTCGCTCTCACCGAGGCCGGGGGCGATCTTGAGGGCGGCGGCGCGCTCGGCAAGGGCGTTGGCGAAGGTGTCGTAGACGGCCTCGTGGACGAAGATGCGCTCAGCGGCCGTGCAGACCTGGCCCGACAGGTGGAAGGCGGCGCAGCAGGCGCCAGGGACGGCGACCTCCATGGGCGCCTTGTCTGAGATGATCAACGCGTCGTTGCCGCCGGCTTCGATGACGGCGGGAATCAGGCGTTCGGCGCAGGCAACGGCCACCTTGCGGGCGGTGGTGGCAGAGCCTGTGAAGGCGACGGCATCGGCATGGCCGATCAGTGTGCGGCCTGTCTCCCCATCGCCAGGGAGGCAGGAGATGAGGCCCTGCGGCAAGTGGTCTGCCACATGGTGCATGAAGTGAAGGGTTGAAAGGGTGGTCGCTTCGGCGGGCTTGACGATGCAGGCATTGCCTGCCGCGAGGGAGGCGGCAACGGTCCACATCATCAACAAAAGCGGGAAGTTGTAGGGCATGATGTGGACGCTGACGCCGAGCGGCTCGTAGCGGGCGAACTGGAAGGAGCCAGGCTCGGTGGACCCTGCGATCTTGCCGGCCTCATCGCGCGCCATCTCCGCGAAGTAGCGCAGTGCGCCCGGGATGTTGGCGATTTCTCCCATGGCCTCGGCCCAGGGTTTGCCCATCTCGCGGCTCATGAGGACGGCTGTTGTGTCGTGGTCGGCGGTCTCGATGGCGGTGGCAAGGTGATGCAAGAAGGTGGCGCGGGTCTTGGCGTCGCGGGCGGCCCACTGGCGCTGTGCGGCACGGGCCTCTTGGGCGACGGCGTTTATGGTCGCAGTGTCGACGATGCCGCGTTGGCCGACGGGCGACAGGTCGGCGGGGTCCACCACGGGCAGTGTGTTTGCCACAGGCTCGAAGCGGTTTTGGCGGAAGAGCTGTGCGGTGGAGGGGTCGAAGGTCATCGGATCATGTAGACCTTGCGGACGGTCTCAACGACCTTGCAGGTGCCCGTCCAGCCTTCGGGGAAGAAGGCCGTGAGGCCTGGCGTCACCTCGATCACCTCGCCGCTCTCGTGGGTGTAGGTGGCCCGGCCTGACAGGAAGTGGCAGAGCTCGTCGCGCGTCACATGGCAGCGCCAAAGGCCTGGCGTGCATTGCCACACGCCCACCTCCGAGCGGCCACCCTCGCCCTTGTGGAGGAGGATGCCGCTGGTGTGGCTCTCCCCCTCGATCATGGTGGGGACGATGCCCCAGTCCGTCAGAGGGCCGTCGTAGCTGACAGCGTCCTGCAGGCGCGGGACTGTGGTGTCGGTGACGGGCCTCAAGGCGTGATCTCGAGGATCGCGTTGGCGGCGGCCGTCGGGCCGTGGGCGCTCTGCATGTGGGTGCTGGTGGCCTTCAGGCGGGCGCGCATTGTCTCATCGGTGAGGCACTTGGTGATGAGCTCGGCAAGCTCGCCCTCGCTCCAATCATAGCGGTCCAGTTTGAAGCCGTGGCCGGTCTCGGCAACGCGGGTGGCATTGTCGTGCCCGTCCCAGACGTAGGGCATGATGATGGCGGGCTTGCCGAAGTAAAGGCACTCGGTGAAGGAGTTGTTGCCGCCGTGGTGGATGACGGCATCCGCCTGGGAGATGACGGATGGCTGCGGATACCACCCGTCAAGGTGCACGTTGCGCGGCGGCTCGGGATACGCGCTGGCATAGTCGCCCACATTCACCAGCGCCTTAACGGGCATCTTGGCGAGCGCGGCGATCACGCGTTTGAGGAGTTCGGTGTCGCCTGCGCCGAGCGAGCCGTAGGAGACGTAGATCAGAGGCTTGTCGTCGTTCTCGGCGAAGGTGGGCACCTCGTAGGGCTTTTCGGTGCGCACGCAGCCTTCAAGGTAGCGGAAGACAGGGGGCTCCAGCGGTGTGCGGCGGTTGAATTTGACCGGCGCGGGGTAGAGCAGAAGGTTGAGGTGGGGCGAGGTTTCGCAGAACTGACCCAAAGGGTAGGGCGCTTCGCCGGTCCCTTTCAGGAAGGCGTTGAAGTCGTCGTGGATCGGCTTGATTACCGTCTCGAAGCGGGAGCGGAAGGCGGCATGGCAGGCCACATCCTTCTCGCCGCAGCCTGACAGGTGGGGCGGAATGTCGGGGTCCTCCACCTCGTTCTCAGAGCATGAGATGATGCGCACCCAGGGTTTGCCGTTTTCGGCCGCGTAGCGCTTGATGGCGGGAAAGAGGACCACATTGTCCACGCAAATGGCGTCGGGCTTGATGCTGGCGAGGACGCCAGGCAGGTCCTTCTCCGCCCAGCGGGCGCTGTCGACAATCGCCTCCCAGCATTCCTTCACGTAATTGTCGATCTGGTCGATGGGGGGCTTGGCAAAGTTGGGGATGTGGCCGTTGATGAAGTCTTCCCAGAATTTGGCCATCTGCTCGGGCGGCATGGGCTCTGACAGGCTTACGGGGTGGGCGGTGAAGCCGTAGCCCTCATAGACCTCCACAAAGCCTGGGTCGGACAGGAAGACGGCCTTGTGGCCCGCCGCCTCCACCGCTTGGGCAATGCCGACGGAGTTCAGCGCCGGCCCGAAGGCCGCCTCCGGGAAGAACGCGATGGTTTTGGTCATGGTGGGCTCCCTTTATCGGCATCGGTGTCGTGGGGCAGGATCCTGGCATCGTTGGCATCCCACCCGATGGTGACAGCGCTGCCCTCTTCGATCGCGGTTTGGGGGTCGCCTGCGCCAAGCTTTGCCACAATGGCATCGGTGAGGCCGTCGACGGCCACGTGAACGGCACTTTCGCCGCCATGGTAGACCACTTCGCGCACAGTGCCCGAAAGGCCTTCGCCGCCGAGGCGCACACGCTCGGGCCGCACGGCGAGAGTGGCAGCCTCGCCCGGCGCGGTGTTGACGCGGTGGCCTGGCAAGGTGCGCCCTGCCACCGCCAAGCCACCGGTTGCGGCATGTCCATCGATGAAGTTGGTGATGCCGATGAATGCTGCGACGAAGCGGCTTTCGGGGGCTTCGTAAAGGGTGCGAGGGGTGCCTGTCTGCTCGATCCGCCCGCCGCGCATCAGGGCGATCCTGTCGGCCATGACGAGCGCCTCCTCCTGGTCGTGGGTGACGACGAGGAAGGTGGTGCCCGTCTCATCCTGGATGCGCTTCAGTTCAAGCTGCATCTTCAGTCTGAGCTGACGGTCGAGCGCGGCAAGGGGTTCGTCAAGGAGGAGCACCTTGGGGCGTTTGACGAGGGCGCGGGCAAGGGCAACGCGCTGGCGCTGGCCGCCTGACAGGCGATCGGGCCTGCGGCCTGCAAGGTCTTCAAGGCCGACCATCGCCATCGCCGCATCGGCGCGGGCGGCAATCTCGCTGCGGGGCAGGCGCTCCATTTTCAGGCCATAGGCGACGTTGTCGGCAACGCTCATGTGGGGGAAGAGCGCGTAGGACTGGAACATCATGTTAACGGGCCGGCGCGCTGGCGGACGGGCGGTGACGTCCTCGCCGGCGACAATGACGCGGCCTTCGTCGGGCATCTCGAACCCTGCGGCCATGCGCAAGAGCGTGGTCTTGCCGCAGCCTGAGGGGCCGAGGAGGGCAAAGAAGGTGCCTTCCTCAACGTCGAGGCTCACCCCGTCCACGGCGGTGATTGTGCCGAAGCGACGGGTGACGGCGTCGAACCGCAGCGTCATGGCGTCCCCACGACGCCGCGGCCGAAGCGCTGGGCGGCAAACACCATGGTGAAGGCAAACAGCATCACCACCGTGGCAAGGGCGTTGATCTCAGGCGTCACACCGAAGCGGATCATGGAGTAGATGCGCATGGGCAGCGTGGTGGACGAGGCGCCGGCCCCCGCGGTGAAGAAGGCGATGATGAACTCATCCACCGACAGTGTGAAGGCAAGGAGCGCACCCGCAATGACCCCAGGCAGGATGATCGGCAGGCGGATGCGCCAGAAGGTTTGGAAAGGCGAGGCGCCAAGGTCCTCCGAGGCTTCGAGGACGGAGGTGTCGAAACCGCGCAGGCGCGTCCTCACCACAGCGCACACGAAGGCGATGTTGAAGACCACATGGGCGAGGATGATGGAGTGGAGCCCCAGCGTGAACTGCACCAGCGTGAAGAAGGACAGGAGCGCGATGGCCAGCACGATGTCGGGAATGATCATCGGCGCAAACAAAAGGGCATCGAGCGCGGGGTGAACGCCCTCGCCACGCTCCACCGCGATGGCAAGGAGGGTGCCGAGCGCTGTGGCGATCAAGGTTGAAAACACCGCCACAATGAGGGTGTTGAGGGCAGCGCTGCGGATGGTCTCGTCGGCCCACAATGCGCCGTACCACTCGGTGGAAAAGCCCGTCCATGCGGTGGGAAGGCCCGCCTTGTTGAAGGACAGCACCATCAGGACGGCAATGGGGCCGTAAAGGAAGACGAAGACGAGGCCAAGGTGCGCGTTGAGGAGCCTCACGCCATCCGCCTCCTGTTGGCGATGACGGCCTGGGCGAACAGGAGCGCCAGCATCACCGCCATCAACACCACCGAGAAGGCGGCGCCGAACGGCCAGTCGCGGGCGCTCAGAAACTGCTGGTAGATGAGGTTGCCCACCATCGTCACCTTGCCGCCGCCAAGAAGGTCCGGCGTGATGAAGTTGCCGATGGACAGGACGAAGACGAACACAGCGCCTGCGGCAATGCCCGGCACCGTCAGAGGCAGGATGATGTGGCGGAAGGTGGCCCAGCGGCTGGCGCCAAGGTCTTCTGAAGCTTCCGTCAGCGCAGGGTCGAGCCGCTGGAGCGAGGCGTAAATGGCAAGGATGACGAAGGGCACGTAGTTGTAGACGAGCCCCAGCACCACCGCGAACTCGTTATACAAAAGGTTGATGGGCTCACTGGTGAGGCCAACGCCCGAAAGGCCCTGGTTGATGAGGCCCTCCCGGTTCAACAGCACGATCCACGCATAGGTGCGGATCAGATAGTTGGACCAGAATGGCAGCATGATGAGGAAGAGGAGCGGCGTTTGCCGCTGCAACGGCTGGCGCGCGATGGCGTAGGCGGCGGGAAAGGCGATCAAAAGGGCAATGAGGCTTGCCGTCGCCGCCACCCGCGCCGACCGCGCGATGATGCCGAGATAGAGCGGGTCCACCGCCCGCACGTAGTTCTCGAAGGTGAAGGTCCACTCGATCCCGCCATAGATGCCGCGCAGAAAGAACGAGTAGGTGAGGACGATGGCGCACGGCACCACCAGGAAGAGGGTGAGCCACAAAAGGCCCGGCAGGGCCAGGAGCCGCGCGCGCGTCATGATGGGGCGGGGGCGCCGGTGGGCCGCGCCCCTTTCCTATGCAAGCGCGCGGCGAGCCTCACTCAGTTGGCCGATTTGATCTCTGTGACGGCACGGGAATAGTCGCGCTGGGCAGCGCCAAGGTCGCGCAATTGCTCAAAGGCCATGAGGTCGCCAGGGGTCATCCCAAGGTTCGGGTACTGCTCGACCAAGGCTGCGTCGAGCCCATCCATCGCCGCCTTGTTGGGCACCTTGTAAAGGATGTTTTCGGCCACCCAGCGGCCATTGTCTTCCGACAGGATGAAGTCGATGAAGGCGTGCGCCCCGTCCTTGTTTTCAGAGGCCGAGGGGATGACCATGGCGTCCACCCAAAGGTCGGACCCTTCCTCGGGGATCACGAAGCGGATGTCGGCGTTTTCGGCAATGCCGTAGTTGCACCAGCCGTCCCAGGCGTGGGTGAGGAGCGCTTCGCCAGAGACGAGCTTGGCGTAGAAGGTGGTGTCGTCATAGGCGAGGAGGTCGCCCTTGGCGGCAATCAGCGCGTCCCGCACCTCGGCCACCTTGTCGGGGTCGGTCTCGTTGACGGAGTAGCCTTTGTCGAGAAGGGCGGCGGCCATCAGCCAGCGGTCCGTGCCCAGCATCGTCACCTTGCCCTTAAGGTCCTCGGCGGGCTCCAGAAGGTGCGACCAGGAGGTGGGTTCTTCGCCCACAAGGTCGGAGCGGTAGCACAGCCCCGTGGTGCCCCAGGCATAGGGCACGGAGAAGGTGTTGCCTGGGTCATGCTCCAGCGCCATCGCCTCTTCGTAAAGGTTGGCCATGTTGGGGATTTTGGCATCGTCGATCTCAGCGGTCAGGCCCAGCTGCTTCAACGCCTCGGCAAAGGGGGAGGAGACGAAAAGGACATCGTACCCCGTGCCGCCTGAGGCCGTGACCTTGCCCATGATCTCTTCGTTGGTGGCGTGGAGGGAGAGTTCGGCCTCGATCCCCGTTGCCTCTGTGAAGCGCTCCAACAGGTCGGGCGGCATGTAGCCGTCCCAGTTGGAGATGACGATCTTGTCGGCGGCGGCCGGTACGATGGCGAAGGCGGCGAGCGCGCTGCCAAGAAGGAGTGTGCGCAGGGTCATGGCGGTCCTTTCGGTGGCTCGTGCCACAACGCGCCGAACGGGACCGTAAGGGCGGGCTCGCGTGTGTGGCCTTGTAGACTTCAATGCCGTTGAAATTCCTGGTTCGATTTTTTAGTCTCATCGAACCATGGAGCGGTTGTCAAACCCTGATGAGGATGGCGAGACGCCTGCCTCCACCGAAGCTGCAGCCGAGCCGCTGCCCTCGCGCTCCATCGGCACCAAGCTGAGGTTGCGGCGCAGGCAACGCCGCCTGTCGCTGCAAAGCGTTGCGGATGCTGCCGGCATTTCCATCGGCCAGTTGAGCCAGATCGAGAGGGGGCTGTCGCAGCCGTCGTTGCGGTCCATGCGGCTGATCTGCGAGGCTTTGCAGATGCCCATCTCGTGGCTGTTCGACGGGCCGCAGACCGCCCTTGCCTCCCCCGTGGTGGTGCGCAGCACGGAGCGCCGCAGCTTCGACCTCGGCCCTGGCGGCGTTGCCAAAGAACTGATGAGCGATGATGCCTGGCGCGGCATTCAGATGATGAGCGTCACCATCCCCCCAGGAGGCCATTCCGGCTAGAAGCCCTACGCCACAGGGTCTGCGGGGCGCACGGGTGTGGTGCTGTCGGGCCGCCTCGGACTTGAGGTGGATGGGGAGCGGTTCGAGCTTGATGAGGGCGATGCCTTCACCTTCGAGGACAGGAGCCAGTGCCGTTTCTGGTGCAT
>JBCDCF010000172.1:0-7226 GCA_039182345.1 Pseudomonadota bacterium | reverse complement strand
GGGGTGACGAAGCTCTCAAGGTCGCGCCCGTGGGCAGCAAGGTGGGCGCGGGCAAGGGTCGCCTCCGCCTCTGTCCCTTCCTCCAACACGTAGCCTTCGGCGGTAAAGCCGTTCCAAGCGACCGTCGGCGGTGTGTTGGAAAGGGCAGGCTCAGAGCGCGCCACGTTCGCGAGCACCGCCTCCACCTCCTTCATGGCATCGGCCGCGGCAACGCCGGGGTAAAGAGCAAGGCGGCAGTCGATGGTGCACCACGATGGGACGGAGGAGGCCCAGTCCCCACCCGCGATCTTGCCGATATTGAGATTGATGGGGTGGTCCAGCGTCTCGAAGTGGCGGTGGTTGTGCTTGCGCGTGTTGTGCTCGGCCTCCATGGCGCGAAGGGCTTGAATGACCGTGTAGGTGGCCTCGATGGCGTTGAGGCCGGTGCCGGCCTCGCGGGCATGGACGGGCTTGCCGCGCACGGTCACCTGGAACCACAGGGCGCCCGTGTTGGCGCGCACAAGCTTGTCGTCCTCGGGCTCGGGAATAATGGCAGCGTCGGCGGTGTAGCCGCGCGCCATACAGGCAAGGGCGCCGTTGCCTGTGCACTCCTCCTCGCTGACGGACTGGAGGTAGACGGTGGCGGCCGGCTGTAGGCCAAGGCGCCTCAGGGCATCGAGGGCGGCAAGGTTGGCCGTCAGCCCCGCCTTCATGTCGCCCGAGCCGCGGCCATAAAGCCAGTCCCCCTCCCTGTGCGGGTCGTAAGGGGAGCGGCTCCAGTCCTCCACAGGGCCTGTCGGCACAATGTCGATGTGGCCGTTGAGGATTAAGGAGCGGCCTGTCTCATGGCGCGGCCTGTGGGTGGCAACAACGTTGAAGACGTTCTCGTAGTCGATGGTGACGGGGGAGAAGCCCGGGTGATCGCGGATCATGTCCACGTCGATGGGCCACATCTCGGTCTGGTAGCCGCGGGTGCGGAAGGCGCGGGCCATGGCGTCCTGGGCCGTCGCCTCCTCGCCGCGCTGGGAGGGGATCGCCACAAGCTCGCCGAGGAAGGTGAGCTGGTCCTCAAAGCCGGCGTCCACTGCGGCCAGGATCTGATCGTCGCTCGGCCTCATGGGGCTGCCTCCGCGCCTTGCCAGGTGGCCCCAGGCACCGCCGCCAAAAGATTTTGCGTGTATTCGTGCTGTGGCCTTAGGAAGACATCTACCACGGGGCCCATTTCCACGATGGCGCCCTGCTGCATCACCGCAATCCTGTCGCAGAGCTGGGCGGCAACGCGCAAATCATGGGTGATGAAGAGGATGGACAGGCCGAACCGCTCTCTGAGGTCGCGCAATAGATCAAGGATTTGCGCCTGTATGGACACGTCGAGCGCCGAGACCGCCTCGTCGGCGATGATCAATTCGGGGCGCATGGCAAGGGCACGCGCAATGCCGATGCGCTGGCGCTGGCCGCCGGAAAACTCGTGCGGATAGCGGTCGGCGGCGCTGGCATCGAGCCCCACCGTCTCAAGCAGGCGCTTGGCATCGGCAACGGCCTCCGCACGGGGGGTGCCCATGGCGATGGGGCCCTGGGTGATGGCGCGGGCAATCTTGGTGCGCGGGTTGAGCGAGGCGTAAGGGTCCTGGAAGACCATCTGTGCCCTGCGGCGGGCGCGGCGAAGGGCGGCCGCATCCAGCGTCGTCATCTCCTCACCATCGATGACGACGCTGCCTCCGTCAGGCTCCACCAGCCGCACGATGCAGCGCCCGACGGTGGATTTGCCCGACCCCGATTCCCCCACAAGACCCAAGATCTCGGCCCTGTTGATGGTGAGCGTCACGTCATTCACAGCGTGCACAACACGGCGCTGACGGAACAGGCCACCGCTCTTGCCGAAGGTTTTCATGAGGTTTTTCACCTCAAGCATCGGCGTGTCGGGCGGGGTCTTGCGCGGGCGCACAACGTCTGAGGGGACCGCCTCCAAAAGGCGCTTGGTGTAGTCGTGCTGCGGGTCTTTCAGCACCTGGTCGGCACTGCCGGCTTCCACAATCTCGCCGTAACGCATGACGATCACCCTGTCGGCAATCTCCGCCACAACGCCGAAATCGTGGGTGATGAACATCACCGCCATGCCGCGCTCGCGCTGCAAGTTGGCGATGAGGTCGAGGATCTGCGCCTGTGTGGTGACGTCAAGGGCGGTGGTGGGCTCGTCAGCAATGAGGATGGTGGGGGCAAGGGCGAGCGCCATGGCAATCATCGCCCTTTGCCTTTGACCGCCCGACAGCTGGAACGGGTAGGCACGCACGATGGCCTCAGGGTCAGGCAGGCCCACCTCTTCGGCAAGGGCAATCACCCGTTGGTGGCGCTCTTTGCCCGAAAGCTTGCCGTGCGCCTCGAACACCTCCTCGATCTGTTCGCCCACACGCATCAAGGGGTTCAGCGCCGTCATCGGCTCCTGAAAGATCATCGCAAGCTTTTCGCCGCGTAACGACTGGCGGGAGGACTCAGGCAGGGAGAGAAGGTCCTGCCCCTCAAACATCGCCTTGCCGTGCTCCACCGTCACAAGGTCTGGCAAGAGGCCCATGACGGCGTTGGCGGCCATGGATTTGCCCGAGCCCGATTCGCCCACCACGCACAAGATTTCGCCTGCGTTCAGTGCGAACGACACGTCCTTCACTGCATGGGCGCGGTCGGCCCCTTTGGGGAGCGCGACGGTGAGGTTTTCGACCGAAAGAACGCTCATCGTGATTTACGGGCAAGGCGCGGGTTGAGAGCATCGTTCAACCCCTCGCCAATGAGGTTGAGGGCAAGGACGGTGATGAGGATCGCCACCCCCGGGAAGAAAGACAGCCACCACGCGGTGCGGATGACGGTGCGTGAGGCGCCGATCATATAGCCCCAGCTCATGATGTTGGGATCGCCGAGGCCGAGGAAGGCGAGGGAGGATTCCAACAAGATCGCCGTTGCCACCATGAGCGAGGCCATCACGATGATGGGGCTCATGGCGTTGGGAAGCACCTGCCGCGTCAGGATGTGAAGGTTGGAAAGGCCGGCAAGCCTGCACGCCTCGACGAACTCGCGGGATTTGAGGCTCATCACCTCGGCGCGGACGAGGCGCGCCACTGGCGGCCACGAGACGACGGCGATCGCCACGACAATGGAGGTGAGAGAGGGCTGGAAGATTGCCACCAACACGATGGCGAGCGCAAAGCTCGGGATGGTCTGAAAGAACTCTGTGAAGCGCATCAAGGCATCGTCCACCAGACCGCCGAAATAGCCTGCCGCGGCCCCCAAAGGCACGCCGATGGCCAGCGAGACGAGTGTGGAGATGAGCCCCACGATGAGTGAGACGCGTGCGCCGTGGGCAAGACCTGAGGCAACGTCCCGCCCAAGCGTATCGGTGCCGAGCCACAGGCCAGGCACCTCGAAGGGTTTCAGGAACGGGCGCTGAACCATCTTCCACGGGCTGTCGGGGAAGATGACCGGCGCAAGCACCGCCAGAGCGATGACGAGAAGGACGATGGCAAATCCGAACACCGCGCCACGGTTTTGCGCAAAGCGCCGCCAAAAGTCGGCAAGGGGGCTTTGGGGGAGTGTTGCGGCAAGGCTCATCTGTTGGCCCCGATGCGCGGGTCGATGAGGGTGTAGATGATGTCGGTGATGATATTGAAGGCAATCACCATCGCCGCCGAAATGAGGAGGATGCCGAGGAGGAGGTTGTAGTCCCTCTGAGCGAGCGCATCGAACATCAGGCGGCCGATCCCTGGCCAGGCAAACACCGTCTCGGTCAACACAGCGCCTCCCACAAGCTGGCCGGCCTGGAGGCCCGCCAGCGTCACCACCGGTAGCAGCGCATTGCGCAGGATGTGCCTGCGCTGGACGCGGCCAGGCGAAAGGCCTTTGGCGCGGGCGGTCTTCACAAAGTCCATGCTTGAGACCTCCAGCATGGAGGCACGGGTCATGCGCATGTAAATGGCGGTGAAGAAGAGCCCCAAGGTGAGCGCCGGCAAAATCAGGTGCCTCGCCACATCAAGCACCTTGTCGAGACCTGTATAGTTTTCGCCGATGGTCTCGATGCCATAGCCGGGCAACCAGCCGAGCTGGACGGAAAACAAAAGGACCGCCATCAGCGCCACCCAATAAAGCGGCGTCGCGTAGAACAACAGCGACAGAGACGTGACCAGACTGTCGGTCCACTTGCCCTGGCGCGCAGCAGCAATGACGCCAAGGATGATCCCTAGCGTGAGCGAGATGACAAACGCGCTCATGGTCAACAGGAGCGTTGCTGGGAGGCGCTCCAGTATAAGATCCAGAACAGGGGCCTGCTGGCGGTAGGAGTAGCCAAGGTCGAACTGAAGGACCCCGCTCACATACGTCCAAAGCTGCACGTAAAAAGGTTCGTTCAGACCGAACCTGTCACGCAGTTGTTCGATGAATTTCTCATCCGCAGCGCCAGCCTCGCCGGCCATCACGGCAGCGGGATCGCCTGGGGCCAGATGGATGAGGATGAAGTTCGCCACCACGATCAACAGGAGGACCACGGCCGCTTTCACCAGGCGTGACGCCAAAAGGGTGAGGATGCGCAATCAAAACTCCAGCAAGGCGGGTTGAGCGTGTGGGCGTTGTTGCAAGTGCTGTGCCCTTAAAGGGGCGGGTCCGTCATGCCGCGAGGGTGGCCCGGCGGGGTGGAAGCGTCAACGGCTGCGCCGTCCTTCGCTGCGCTACGGTCCGGCGGGTGACCCTTCCCCCCCGCCGGGCCTATGGGTTCGCAATAGCGGACTTTCGTGGAACGGCCCGAAAGGAACATGATAGGAGCCGATTCACCAAAGGAACGGGTGGGGGAGGCGCGTTGGACGGTGAGTTTTTCAATGAGTGCGCGGCGCCGCCGGATTGGTCGGCGCCGCCGCGAACACTTTATTCTTCGATGTAAGCGTCGCCGAAACCGTCGTTGACGCCGATGGCCGTCTTCACGAGGTCTTTGACGTTGCAGCGGTAGATGGTGGGGAACTCCAGCTCCAAGGTCCACGCGACCGGGACGTCTTCCACCAGCTGGGCCTGTACATCGTCGTAGATGGCTTGGCGGGCGTCTGCGCCGACGGCGACGGCAGCATCGGCGAACATCTTGTCCACGTCAGCGTTCTCGTAGCCTTGGACGTTGTTCCAGGGGCTGCCTTTGGCAATGTTCGACGACAGATACGTGCGGGCCACACCAAGGGCTGGGTCGCCGTACTGGTAGAGGTACGTGAAGGCGATGTCGTAATCCCAGTCGGACACCTTCTGGTTCCAGCCGGCAACGTCGGTCGCTTCGATGGTGACGTTGATGCCGACCTCATCAAGGTTCTGCTTGACCGCTTCTGCCCAGCGCTGCCAGGTCTCCCCGTAAGGCAGCGGCAGGAGGCGGATCGGCTCGCCGTCGTAGCCCATCTCCTCGAGGAGTTCGCGGGCCTTGTCGGGGTTGTGCTCGTAGGCATGAAGACCGTCGGAGAAGAAGTTGGTCTTGGACGACACAGGGCCCATCGCCACCTGGCCGAAGCCGTTCCAGATCACGTCGCGCACGAACTCCCGGTCCATGGCGTACATCACCGCCTGGCGGAAGCGCTTGTCGGCGGTGGGGCCTTCCCGGTTGTTCAGCCACAGCCAGGCGTGGGGAGCGAAGTATTCCCAGCCCTTACCCGTGGAGCAGACGCCATCCATGGCGGTGAGGCGGGGAATGTCGAAGTTTTCCACCGAGCCGCCAGGAAGAACGTCCACCTTGCCGGTCTCGAAGGCGACGGCGCGGGAGGCCGCATCAGGGATCACCTGCCAGTAGATCTCATCGAGGTAAGGCTGGCCGTCCACATGATAGTCTTCGTTCTTCACGAGGTGGATGTAGGAGCCCTTCTCCCACTCGTGGAACTTGAAGGGACCTGTGCCGATGGGCGTGTTGTTGGCGGGGTTGTTGGCGTAATCGGTGCCTTCATAGATGTGCTTGGGGATCATCGGCATGGTGCCCACCTCGAAAATGCCGAGGAAGGGGCCGAACGGGTTCTTCAGTTGGAAGACCACTGTGTGATCGTCAGGCGCCGTCACGCTTTCCACGTGGGCGAGCGATACGCGCAGGCGCGGGTGGGTCTCACGCAGGAATTCATCCACGGAGAACACCACGTCTGCGGCGGTGAAGGGCTCGCCGTCATGCCAGGTGACGCCGTCCTTCAGCTTGAAGGTGTAAATGAGGCCATCGTCCGACACGTCCCACTCGGTCGCCAGCGAGGGCATCGGGTTGAGGTCGTTGTCGTACTTCAGAAGGCTTTCATAGATGTTGCCGGCCACCATCTGTGTCGGGCCGTTCTGGACGATGCCAAGCATCAACCCAGGGGGCTCGGGCTGGATGACGACGTTGATGCGCCCGCCTTCGTTGGCCGCATGGGCCAGCGTGGTCGTGGCAGCGAAGGCCGCTGCCAGGATCAGGTGTTTCATAGGTGCTCCAAGTGCTTTTTCGATCATTGGTGTGCGGAGAAGGTGGGGTCGGACTTTTCCACCTGGCGGACGAGGGCGGCCCACTCCGCATCATGGGCGCCGTCCGCGATGGAATCGTAGACCGCAGCGTATTGTGAGGCTGCATGTCGTGCCACGCTGTCCGACAGTCGCGCCGGGGTGAGACCCATGGACAGGGCCGCCACCTGGGCACGGCATGAGCGCTCGAGGTTGAGCATCAACTTCAGCGCTTCGGCCACGGACCGCCCGCAGGTGAGGAGGCCGTGGTTTTTCAAGATCATCACGAAGGTGTCGCCAAGGTCGGCCACAAGGCGCTCCCGCTCCGACAGGTCAAGGGCAATGCCTTCATAGGCGTGGGTGGAGACGCGGCCGTAAAACTGCGCCGACCATTGGTTCAGCGGCAGCAACCCTTCTTCGATGGAGGAGACGGCAACGCCTGCCACCGTATGGGTGTGGACCACGCACACAGCATCGGGCCGCGCCATATGAACGGCGGAGTGGATGGTAAAGCCCGCCGCATTGACGCCGTTGCCGTAAGGGTCGTCCAGGACGGCGCCCGTCTCATCGATGGTGACGAGGTTCTCCGGCGTCACCTCCTCAAAGCGCAACCCATAAGGGTTGAGGAGAAACCGGTGGCGGCCGTCGGGCCCGTCGGGGAGCCTGGCGGAGATGTGGGTGAAGATGCTGTCGTCGAGGCCGTTCAGCTGGATGAGCCTGTAGGCCGCGGCAAGGTCGCGCCTGACCAGCGCATCGCCGTCGTCGGAAACGGTGCGAAGGGCTGCGTGTGC
>JBCDCF010000171.1:0-7254 GCA_039182345.1 Pseudomonadota bacterium | reverse complement strand
TCGCAGCGAGGCCAGCGGCGACAATCGGGCGAAGGCGAAGGTCCTGAAGTCGGCCAACCTTGAGTTGACGGCGCCGCGACCGCGGCAATAGAACGGCGAACCGCAAAGCGCCGGGGGTGCCTGACCACGGCCATTGCCCCGCCGCAGGCTCAGCGGGATGTTGCGGTGCGCGATGCCAATACGCCTGAGAGCCAGTCGGGGTCCATCTGTGGGACAGAGGACAGGAGGAGTTCGGTGTAGGGCGGGTGAGGCTCTGCCAGAACGTTTGCCTTTGGCCCCCACTCCACGATCTTTCCCTCCTTCATAACAACCACATCGTCAGCAATGGCGCGTACGGTGGCGATGTCGTGGGTGATGAACATGTATGTGAGGCCACGGGTGCGTTGCAACCGGTCCAGAAGCTTCAAGATCCCTTCGGCGACGAGTTGATCCAAAGCACTCGTCACCTCATCGCAGATGATGAAGCGCGGCTCTGCGGCGAGTGCACGGGCAATGCCAATGCGTTGCTTCTGGCCACCGGACAGCTCGGCCGGGAAGCGGTCGATGAATGTGTCGGGGTCGAGCTCGATCTCCTCAAGAAGTTCGCAGATGCGCGCCTCCAGCGCACGCCCCGATAGGCCGAGATAGAATGCCACGGGGCGGCCGATGATCTTGCGCAAACGTTGCTTAGGATTCAGCGCCGTGTCGGCCATCTGGTAGATCATCTGCGTATGGCGCAGTTGGTCTTTCGACCGTCTTGCCAAAGCGCCTGGCAGCGGCTTACCATCGAAGGCAACGCTGCCGGACATCGGTGGCAAAAGCCCGGTGATGACACGGGCGACGGTGGACTTGCCAGAACCGCTCTCACCCACCACAGCCACTGTGCGGCCTTCGGCAATATCAAAACTGACATCGCTTAAGATTTTCGCAGCACCATACCCGGCGTTGATAGACTGAAGAGATAAAAGAGGCGTCGTGCCCGGTGCGGGCGCCGTCTTCTCCTCTGTTTTAAACGCGCGTACGGCCCACAGACTCTTGGTGTAGTCTTTCTGCGGTCGGGTCAGCATTTGCCGGGTTTCGGCCTCTTCCACCATCTCGCCGTAGCGCAGCACCATGATCCGGTGGGCCATCTGCGCGACGACGGCAAGGTCATGGGTCACGTAGATGGCGGCCGTGCCCATCTCGTCGACAGCCTCGCGAATGGCTGCGAGCACTTCAATCTGGGTGGTGACATCGAGCGCGGTGGTGGGCTCATCAAAAATGATGAGGGCGGGGCGGCAGGCCATCGCCATCGCCGTCATCGCGCGCTGAAGCTGGCCGCCTGAAACCTGGTGGGGGTAGCGGAAACCAATGCCGTCAGGGTCGGGCAGTTTCAGGCGCGCGTACATCTTGGCTGCATCGGCTTCGGCCTCACGGGCGCTCATTCGGCCGCGCAGGACGGGGAACTCAGCGTACTGGGCCAGCAACGTGTGCGCGGGGTTGAAGCTTGCGGCGGCCGACTGGGCCACATACGCGATCTCGGACGAGCGGAGCGCACGGCGTTCGGCACGGCTCGCACCGGTAAGCTCCTTCCCCTTGTAGGTGACTGTGCCGCCGGCAAAGCGGCAGCCGTCCCGCACGAAGCCCATTGCGGCGAGGCCAAGGGTGGACTTGCCGGCGCCGCTTTCGCCGATGAGCCCCAACACCTCGCCAGGGGCAAGCGTGAGGTCGACGCCCTTCAGGATCGGCTGCCAATCCTCGCCGACCCGCCCGTCGATGCGCAGGTCGCGGATGGAAAGTAGCGGCGCGCCTGTTGCCATCTCGCTCATTCCTTCAACCCGCTGGCCTTATAAAGCATGTGGTCGACGATGAAGTTCACGCTGACGGTGAGGAGCGCGATGGCCCCTGCAGGCAGGAGGGGGGTGATATCGCCGAACGTGATCAGCGTTGCGTTCTCGCGCACCATGGACCCCCAGTCCGCAAGGGGTGGCTGAATGCCAAGACCCAGGAAGGACAGGGCCGAGATGGACAGGAACACGAAGCAAAAGCGAAGGCCGAACTCAGCCACCAAAGGCGGCGCGGCGTTGGGCAGGATCTCGTGGCGGATCACCCACCACAACCCCTCCCCTCTGAGCTTTGCCGCCTCCACATAGTCCATCACCACAATGCCCATCGCGACGGCCCGCGCCAGGCGGAAGACCCGCGCCGCATCCAGCACAGCAATCACAAGAACGAGCGCGGTGAGGGACGTGCCGAAGATGGTCAACAACAAGAGCGCAAAGATGAGGGCCGGGATCGCCATGATGACGTCGACAATGCGCGAGATCACCTGGTCGGCCCAGCGTCCCAGCGTTGCCGCCAACAAGCCGAGCAAGGTGCCGAGCGCAAACGCAAGCACCGTGGTGAGGAAAGCGATGGCGAGGGTGTTGCGCGCACCGTAGATCAGCCGGGTCAGCATATCGCGCCCCACCTGGTCGGTGCCGAGCGGATGGGCTTGTGACCACACCTCGTGCCGCCCGCCCACAATCTCGCTTTCGCCGTAGGGGGCGAGCCATGGTGCGAACACGGCGACGAATGCGTAGGCAAACACCACCAGCACTCCAAAAATGGCGGTGGGCGGCGTGGTGCGAAGCAGCTTCAGTGTGGGTGAAACCAGGTCCGTCATTCCATCACCTCGGCCTGAGCAAGCGGGGGTTGGACACGATGGAGGCAATGTCCGCGATGAGGTTGAGAAGAATGAATGTGGCCGCGAAGACGAGGCACGCCGCCTGAACGAGCGGAAGATCCCGCCGCGCCACGCTGTCGACCAGGAGCTGCCCCAGCCCCGGATAAACGAACACCACCTCCACAATGACGACGCCGGTGATGAGGTAGCCAAGGTTCAACGCAATGACGTTCACGATGGGGGCGATGGCGTTGGGCAACGCGTGGCGCACAATCACCCGGCGTGGCGTGGCGCCCTTCAGACGTGCCATCTCCACATAAGGCAACGCAAGGAGGTTGATGATGGCAGCCCGTGTCATCCGCATCATGTGCGCGGTGATGACAAGGGTGAGGGTCAACGCGGGCAAAGCGGAGTTGTAGAGCCTGTCGAGAACGCCCGTGTCCGGACTGATGTTGGCAAGGGCGGGAAAGATCTGCAGGTTGATCGCCAACACCAAGATGAGAACGTAAGCGACGAAAAATTCCGGGAAGGAAATGGCCGTCAGCGTGGTGACGGATGCGCCGCGGTCGAAGATCGAGTTGCGCCACAAGGCTGCGAGGATGCCAAGGGTCAGCGCCAGCGGAATGGCAATGGCGGCGGCCATGGCCGCGAGGAAGATGGTGTTGCCGAAGCGCGCGCCAATCAGTTCTGAAATCGGCTGACCGCTTGCAAGGGATTGGCCGAAGTCCCCGGTCAGCGCGCCGCCGAGCCACTCCACATAGCGCTCGACCGCAGGGCGCTCCAGGCCAAGTTCATCACGGTAGGCTTGCAGCGTCTCTTCGGTGGCGGCCTGGCCGAGGATCGCTTCGGCGAAGTCGCCTGGCAACAGTTCGACGGACGCGAAGATCACCACCGAAACGATCAGAAGGGTGAGAAGGCCGAGGAGCAGGCGTTGGACGACCATCGCCAAAACAGCTTTCATGACCCCGCTCCCCCGTTCATGACAGCCGCCGCGGAACGGTCGGGTTGAAAGTCTTGTGGCCGACCACTTCGCCGTTCCACGTGGTCAATACCTCGCCTGAGAGGTAGTAGTGGTGGGCATCGGCGTGGACGGCTGCATGGGCGCGCACATGCGCCGTCCCGTCTGGCCGGTCGAGCCAGAGCGCATGGTCGAAACGGCTCGTGGCGGAGAGGGGTTCGCCCGGATCGATACTATGGTCCGCCGATGTCTCATAGCTGAAGGCCGTGTTCGTCGCGCTGTAGTGCAGCGTGGTGCGCGGCTGGTGCCATCCCTGGTGGCGCGTGCTGTCGCCGTCCACAAAGGCATGGCGGACAATTTCGGGGGCATCCACCACGGTGATTGTGCTGTGGGGCACCATTTCAACCGCCGGCGGCACGTCGGTGCGCAGCGTGTCAGGGTCGCCGTTGAGGACGGGGAGCGTGAGGGTGCCGCCCCGCACCGTGGCGGTTGTGCGGCCAGGGGCGGGCCAGGCCATCGGCCAATAGGAGGCCGAAATGGCAAGGCGGATCCGATGGCCTGCGGTGAAGCGGTGCGCCGTTGAGTGAAACGCGATCGTGATGGTGCGCCGCTCGCTCGGCTGCGGCGCTGCGGGTGCATCAAGATCGGCGTCAAGGGCAAGGTTGAGAAGGGACAGACAGACCCTTGCGCACGAGCCGTCCGCCGCCAACTCATTCAGCCGGATGGCAAGCTGTGGCGGTGGGTCGGGCACGTCCACCGACAGGACGACGTTCGCCGCCCCATAAAGGATGAGGTCTTCTTCCAGGGGTTCGGTTTGGAATACCAACGACAACTGATCCTCGGCGCACTGGTCGAGGGGGCGGCCGCCGTGACGGCCGAAATAGCCCGTGTCGCCGCCGCTCGCCCCCACCGCTAAGTCCAGCGGGACCGTCCAGCGGGCGTCCTCGTCATCGGCAGATGGGTGGGCTGCAAGGGCGCCCTCGCCTTTGAGGACGAAGGTGCGCGGTGTCGATGTCTTGCCGGCCGGAGGGGTTGCGATCCATCCTCCCTGCCGGGTCTCAAGCGCGTTGTGGGGTGGATCGAACCCGCCGAGCCAGACCTTCAGCTTTGGCCAATCCAGAGGCGTGCCGTCCTTCAGCCAGGCATTCCACCATTCGAGTGCGAGGGTCTGAAACCCCATGGCAGGGCCGGGTTTGCCCTGGTCGGGATAGTGGTGGCCCCAAGGACCCACTACGCCCCAGGCAAGATCAGGCCGTGCGTCCACCAGCGACATGACGGAGTTGGAGTAGCGGTCCGCCCACCCGCCGATGGCCAGCACCGGCACGGTCAGGTCATCCCAGCGGTGCCGTACCGAGCCGTGCCGCCAATAAGCGCCTCGCGCCTCCTCAGCCACCCACCGCTCCAACGGAAAGGGAAGATGGTCCAGCCGCTCTCGCCAAAGCGCCAACCACTGAGGACCAACCGCTGGGGTCGGCGGCAGCGCAAGAATTGCCGGCAGCGTGGCGCCCCACTCGATGCTGTCAGTGATGAGGCAGCCACCTTTGTGGTGGATGTCGTCCTCATAGCGGTCGTGGGTGGCGCACACCGCGATGACAGCTTTTAGCGCAGGGTGCGCGGAAACAGCGGCCTGAAGGCTCGCGGTGCCACCCCATGAGGTGCCAAACATGCCGACCGAACCGTTGCACCAGGGCTGGTCCACAATCCAGGCGATGACGTGGCGGACGTCGGATTGCTCGTCCTCGGTGTACATGTCGTCCATGTGGCCGCCGCTGTCGCCTGAGCCACGCATGTCGACCCTGAGACACGCATAACCGTTGGCAGCGAAGAACGGGTGGTTCCGCTCATCGCGCGCGCGCACCATGTCGGCCTTGCGGTAGGGAATGGCCTCGAACAGAACGGGGACGGGCTTTGCGTGGGCGCTGGTCGGACGCCACAGGCGTGCGGCGAGCACCGTCCCATCCGGCATGGGGATCGCGACATGGTCCATGTCCTCGATCCCGGCAATGTCGGTGAAGGGCAGGTCCACTTAAGCCCCTGTGCGGAAGCGTGGGCGGACGGTCGACAACACCCGCGTCCGCACCGGTTGCCTCACCCTTTGGACCACCACCGCCGCGCCAGACGCGCATCGTCGAGGCGGCGGCTGATGCCCACGGGGCCGTGACCGAGGGACTCGCTGGCACCAATCAAGATGTTGACGAACGCCAACACAGCGACGCCGCCCTTTTCCCAAAGAAGTTTTTGGGCCTCGAAGTATAGCGCTTCGCGGGCCGCATCGTCCTGCTCGGTCCGTGCTTTGGCCAGCAGCGCATCAAACTCGGCGTTCTTGAAGTACGTCGCGTCCCACTGGGAGGTGGAAGCATACTGGGAGGTGAGCATCCAGTCCGCGGTCGGCCGGCCGGCATAGTAGGAGGCCGTCCAGGGCTGGGTCATCCACACGTTGGACCAGTAGCCGTCCGCGGGTTCGCGCGCGACCGTCACGTTGATGCCGAGGGGCCGCATGCTTTCGGCCATCAGCGCGCCAAGGTCCACCGCACCGGAAAATGCGCCGTCGGAGGTGTGGAAGGTGAGGTCCACGCTCGTCAGCCCCGCCTCGCGCAGATAGTAAGCCACCTGGTCGGGATCGTATTCACGCTGGGGCAGCTGGTTGTTGTAGAACTTTTGCGCAGGCGACAACGGGATGTCGTTGCCGATGGTGGCAAATCCCCCCAGAACGTTGTCAACAATTTCTTGGCGCTTGAAGGCCCACTTGACCGCATTGCGCACGTTGGGGTCAGTCAGGGGTCCCGTGTCGGTGCGCATGTCTGTGGTGTAGTGCTGTGTCCCTGCGACGGAGACCAGCTCATAACCGCGCACACGGGCAAGGCGCGTTGCTGTGCTGATGTCCGGCGACCCGATGGCATCGAGCGAGCCTGACAGCAGGCCGGAGGCGCGCGCGGCGGCATCGGCCACATTCAAGATCTCGACGCTGTCGAAGTAACCTTGGTCGTCGCGATAAAAGTTCCCGAACCGCTCGCCGGTGAAACGGACACCGGGTTCATAGGCGCCCATGGTGTAGGGCCCGGTGCCAACGCCGGCGTTCCAGTCTTCGTTGCCCTCCTTGCCGATGAGGAGGCCGAACGAGGACAAATGCGCCGGAAGGTCGAAGTTGACCTCCGACTGCTTGATGACCACGAGATCGGGCCCGTCCGCCTTGATCTCTGCCATGTTGCCGACAATCTGCGCGCCTTCAGCGTTCTTGTTGTCTTCGCGTTTGTGTTGCTGGAGCGACCAGACAACGTCACTGGCAGTACAGGGTTTGCCGTCGTGAAACTCAACGCCTTTGCGCAGGCGGATTGCCCATGTGCCGTCGGGCGAGCCTTCAACGCTTTCAGCAAGGCTTGGCTGCGGCGTGCCCTCGTGATCGATCTCCATCAAGGTGTCGTACACCGCAAACGCCACGTTCTGCGGGTGATCTGCCCCCAGCAGCGTTAAGGGATTGAGCGTGTCGGTGGAGGTTCCGCCGTCGGCACCGAGCTTCAACGACCCGCCGCGCTGGCCGGCCTGTGCTTTGGCGATGGTCGGCCACAGCGATGTGGCGAATGCGGTCGACACCCCAGCGGCTGCGGCACTTTGCAAGAACTCTCGACGGTTTAGCCTGCGGGTCACAGCAACGTCTGTGATGGCCTTGATCGTG
>JBCDCF010000170.1:0-7284 GCA_039182345.1 Pseudomonadota bacterium | reverse complement strand
GTCAGCTCAAGGATCTCGGCCGCTTTCTTCACCGCAGCGTCCACATCGCTCTTCTCGCCGCGCACACGGCGCAGGCCAAAGGCCATGTTCTCATAAACGCTCATGTGCGGGTAAAGGGCGTAGGATTGGAACACCATGGCAATCTCGCGCTTGGCCGGCGGCAGGGCGTTCATCCGCTCCCCATCGATCAAGAGTTCGCCTGAGGTGATGTCCTCAAGCCCTGCCACCAGACGCAGGAGTGTGGACTTGCCGCAGCCGGACGGACCCACAAAGACGATGAACTCACGGTCCTTGATGTCAAGATTTACGCCGTGGATGGTTTCCACATTGCCGAATGACTTTCGCACGTCTTTCAAGACTACGGTGGCCATCAGCCGTCCTCCCTCGCCCCGACGGTGGCACCGTTGAGGGCGTCCATGGTGATGGGGCCGCTTGGCGCGCCCTCTTGGTGTGTCCGGTCAACGCCGATGAAGGCGCCGTAGGGTTCAAGGCGCACCTTGCCGCCGCCAAGATTGGTGCCGTCGATACCGTCCGCGCCTGCATCGCCAAGGTCGGGAAGGCGGGTGTCGACCTCCAAAGGCGACTCGCCGAGGTTGAACAGGCACAGGAGCCGCTCGGCATCGTTGGCGCCGGCAGGGGGCAGGCGGGTGAAGGCGAGTACCGGCTCGGGCGCATCGTGAAAGACAATGTCGCCTTCAAGCAGCGGCCGCCTGTCCTTGCGCCAGGACAGGAAGGCGCGGGTGCGGTTGAGGGGCGAGGCGGGGTCGGCCGCCTGTGCGCTGACGGCAAGGGCGGCGTGATCGTCAGGCACTGGCAGCCAGGGCTCGCCCTCGCTGAAGCCTGCATTGGGGCGGTCCGCCTCCCAGGGGATGGGCGTGCGGCACCCGTCGCGCCCTTTGAAGGCTGGCCAGAAGGCCAAGCCATAAGGGTCGCGCAGCTTCTCGTAAGGAACGTCCGCTTCAGGAAGTCCGAGCTCCTCCCCCTGGTAAAGGGTCGGGGTGCCTCTGAGGCAGGTGAGAAGCTGGATCAGCATGGGGGCGGCCTTAGTCCCCACGCCGAAGCGGCTCACAACGCGCTTCACATCATGGTTGGAGAACGGCCAGGACGACCATGTGGCGCCGGCAGCCTCCGCATGCTCCACAGTCTTGCGGATGTGGCCTGCGGTGAAGGTGTCGCCCAGAAGGTCGAAGCTGTAGGCCATGTGGAGGCGTTTGGGCGCGGTGTAGTCGGCAAGCTCTGTGCCGCCTTCAAGGCGTGCGCCCAATTCGCCCACGGTGACGGTGCCTGGATACTCGTCCATCACCGCCCGCAAGCGCTCATGGAAGGCGAGCGTCTCGGGCCGGTTCACACTGAAAATCGGCTGCTGCATCCCATAAGGGTTGTCGGGGGAGATGCCTGTGACGCGCATCCCCGGCGCCATGGGCGGATTGTCCCTTAAGTCCGCGTCGTGGAAGTATTTGTTGGCCGTGTCCAAGCGGAAGCCGTCGACGCCGCGGTCCAGCCAGTAACGCGCAACGTCGAGCAGTGCGTTCTGCACATCCAGATTGTGGAAGTTGAGGTCCGGCTGGGAGACCAGGAAGTTGTGTAAGTAATACTGGCGGCGCCGTGTGTCCCATGCCCAGGCCGTCCCGCCGAAGATGGACAGCCAGTTGTTGGGCGCCGTCCCGTCGGGCTTGGCGTCCGCCCACACATACCAGTCCGCCTTGAGGTTGGTGCGGTCAGCCCGGCTTTCGGCGAACCAAGGATGGCGGTCCGACGTGTGGGAGAGGACGAGGTCGATGAGGATCCTGAGGCCACGTTCGTGGGCGGCGTCGGTCAATGCATCGAAGTCGGCAAGGGTGCCGAAAATGGGGTCCACGTCCCTGTAGTCGGCAACATCGTAGCCGAAATCGTCCATGGGGGAGACGAAGTGGGGGGAGAGCCAGATGGCATCCACCCCAAGGTCGGCAATGTGGTCCAGCTTGCGGGTGATGCCGTCAAGGTCGCCGATGCCGTCATCGTTCCCATCGTAGAAGGAGCGGGGGTAGACCTGATAGATCACCGCCCCGCGCCACCAGTTGGCATCGCCCCCCATCTGCTTGGCGCCTGGGTGGGGGCGATGGAGGGCCCCGGTCATCCTTTCACCGCGCCGGCGGTGAGGCCGCCGATGATCTTGCGCTGGAAGACGAGCACCAAGATGATAAGCGGCACGGTGACAATCACCGATGCGGCCATGATGTTGCCCCAGGGCAGCTCGTACTGGCTGCCGCCTGTGATGAGGGCAATGGCCACAGGCACCGTGCGCATCTCGTTGGAGAGGGTGAATGTAAGGGCAAACAAGAACTCGTTCCACGCCGCGATGAAGGCCAGAAGGCCCGTCGTCACCAAGGCAGGCCACAGAACAGGCATGAAGACCTTGAAGATCACCTCAAGGGGCGTTGCGCCATCCACATAGGCGGCTTCTTCCAATTCTTTGGGGAGTTGGCGCATGAAGGTGGTGAGCACCCACACGGTGAATGGCAGCGTCAAGATGAGGTTGGCGAGCATCAACCCCCAAAGGGAGTTGTAGACGCCGAGGAAGCGGATCAACTCGAACATCCCCGACAGCACCGCCACCTGCGGGAACATGGACACGCTGAGGATGGTGAGGAGCAACAGCCCACGCCCGCGAAAGTGCACGCGCGCAAGGGCGAACGCCGCCGTCACCCCGAGGCCGAGCGAGATGGTCACAACCACCACCGCCACGATGACGGAGTTCAAGATGTTGCGGGCAAAGGGCTGCTCGCGGAACACGGCCACATAGTTCTCAAAGTTGAGGGAGGGGATGAGGCTGACCTCAAACAACTCCGACGGCGACTTAAAGCTTGAGACGATGGCGTAATAGAACGGGAAGATCGCAAACAGCGCGATGGCGAGGATCAGGATGTAAAAGCCGATCTTTGCGGGGAGCGACCAGTGGGTCATCGCTTGTCTCCGGCAAGGTCCACGCGCCCGATCATGATGTAGGCGATGGTGAGGACGGCGATGATGAGGAACAGCATGGTCGCCGCGGCCGAGCCGTAGCCCACGTCCTGGAAGTCCACCAACTGCTGGCGGGCATAGACGGACATGGACATGGTGTCCTCAGAGTTGGAGGTGAGGACGTAGATGAGGTCGAAGATGCGCAAGGAATCGAGCGCCCTGAAGATCACCGCCACCGCGATGGCCGGGTAGACCAGAGGCAGCGTCAACTTGAAGAACACCTGCCAGGCCGGAACACCGTCCACCCGCGCCGCCTCATAACAGTCCGAGGGGAGCATTTGCAGGCCCGCAAGGATCAACAGCGCCATGAAGGGCGTCGTCTTCCACACGTCCACCATGATGACGGCAAGCATTGCCGTATCGGGGTTGGCGGTCCAGGCGATGGGCTCTGAGATAATGCCCACCCCCATCAGCATATAGTTCAGGACGCCGAACTGGTCGTGCAGCATCCACCCCCACATCTTCGCCGACACGATGGTGGGGATCGCCCAGGGGATGAGGACGGCGGCGCGTACGATCCCGCGGCCCGGGAAAGACATGTTGAGCGCCAGCGCCACGATCAGCCCCAGCACCGTCTCCAGCGAGACGGAGACCACGGTGAACCAGACCGTGTTCCACACCGCGTTCCACCAGGCGGGGTCAGACAACAGGCCGCCCCACTCGGAATTGTAGAAGTTGGCAAGGCCGATGAACTCGAAGTTTTCAATCTCCGAGAGGTTGGCGTTGGTGAAGGAGAAGAAGATGGTGCGCCCCAGCGGCCAGCCGGCCACAAGGGCAAGCACCACCATCATCGGCAGGAGGAAGAGGAAGGCTGAGCGCAGCCGCGCCCGTGTAAGTTCGCTCCCCTTCATGACGCGCGCCCGGCGGCCGGCACGGCGGACGCCACGGGCCTACCAGCCCCGTCGCTTCACCCGCTGCAGTTGGCCATCAAGGCCGGCCATCGCCTCTTCGGCGCTTTCCTTGCCCGACAAGGTGGAGTGGACCGCATTCCAGAACGCGTTAGAGACGCGGTTATACTTATCCCCCGTCACGCCTGAGGGGCGGGCGACGGCGTTGGCGAAGGTCTCGTACAAGGAGCCGAAGAAGGGGACCGCCTCCAGCACCTCGGGGTCCTGATAAAGCGCCTCGATGGTGGGGTTGTAGGAGCCTTCGATGGCGCGGCGCTTCTGCTCTTTCTCAGAGGTCAGGTAGCGCACAAGGTCGGCCGCCACATCAGGATTTTCGGAGTACTTGGACACCGAAAGCTGCCAGCCGCCCAAGACGCCCGTGCTCTTTCCTTCATCGCCCCCTTTGGGAAGGGCCACCACGCCCACTTTGTCTTTGATGGGGCTGTCTTCGGAGTTTGCCAGCGACCAGGCGTAGGGCCAGTTGCGCATAAAGACGGCGTTGCCGGACTGGAAGACGCCGCGCGCCTCCTCTTCCGAATAGTTGAGAACGCCTTTGGGGGTGATGGTGTTGATCCATGTGGCCGCTTCTGCGATGGCGGCGATGGCCTGTGCGTTGTCCACGGTGATGTTGCCGTCAGCATCCACAATGGTGCCGCCGCCGTAGCTGTCGATCCACTCCAGAGCGTTGCAGGTCAACCCTTCATAGGCGCGGCCCTGGAAGACGAAGCCCCACATACCGTCCGTGCCGTTGGCGCGCTCACCGTCCTGGATCACCTTTGCGGTCTCGGCCAGCTCGGTCCACGTGGTGGGAACCTCGCGGTCGTAGGCCTCCAGAAGGTCTTTGCGATAGTAAAGCACGCCTGCATCGGTGAACCAGGGCATCGCCTTCAGTTCGCCGTCGATGGTGTTGTTGTTGACGATGGCGGGGAAGTGTCCGACTTCGGCGCCGTCCATATACGGCGCAAGGTCGATGAAGTGGTTGGCGAGGATGCCAGGCCAGATCACGTCCACCTGATAGACGTCAATGTCGGACCCACCGGCGGCGAGGATCTGCTGATAAAGCGCCAGCCGTTCGGTGGTGGAGTTGGGGGTGGAGACGATGGTGACGGTGTTGCCTGTCTCAGCGGCCCAGGCCTCCGCACCGGTGCGGCACAACTCAAGCTCAATCCCCACAGCACCGCAGGAGATGGAGACGCTCGCTGCCGAAACCTCAGTGGGTGCCGCCGCAAAGGTGAGGGCGGCCATCACGACGCCAGCACCAAGGGCTGGCAGCGGACGAAGAGTCTTGCGCATCAATATCCTCCCATAGTGCCGTCTCACGGCAGCCGAACCGTACATTGCAGCGCGGCATTTCAAAGAGTGTGTTTCACTCCTCCAAGAGGGTCAACCAAAGAGTCCGGCATGGCATTTTTACGGCCGCTCCAAGGCGTATGCCGCCTTAGAGTTGTATGGGAGGGGATGCCGAAGAGGGCGGCCGGGTCAGTCCGCAGCGCCCTGACCCACCTCTTCCTTGGTCTGCTTCAGGGAGGCAATGCGCTCGTGATAAAGCACCGAAAGGCACTTGTCGTCGCTGCCGCAAGTGGCGCGGCGCTTTAGAAACTCTTCCTGATTGTCCCGCACGTCCCCTGACGTTCCCATCATCGCGTGGGTTTCAATGTCGTGGTAGAGGGCGGCCATCTCATCATCGAGGGCGGAGAGGCGGCCGCTGGCGCAAATGGCCTTTTCGTCCGCCTCGGTGGCGTTCGCGCAATCAAAGCTTTGCGCCGCCGACGGGGCAGGTGCGGCAAAAAGGGCAAGGGCGAGGCCGGCAATGGCCGTGCCTGTTATGGTGCGCGGAAATGACATGGGGGGCCTCCTTTGGCGTTTGTGGCCAAAGGCTAGCACTGCCGCAGGTCCTCACCCTAGCCCATTTCAAGAACGGCTTTGGCGGTGGCCTCGTCGGTGACGAAGGTGTCCACCACCCCCCGCTTCAGGACAGCGGTCACAACATCCACCTTGTGAAGGCCGCCTGCCGCCATGATCACGTTGTCGATGGGGCCGAGATCGTCGAACCCGATCCCGATCAGCCGCTCGTTGATGGGGTGGTCGATGGGCTGGCCGTCCATGTCGATCATCGTGCCGAGGATGTCGCCGACAGCGCCATGGGCGGCAAGCTCCTCGTGGCTGATGTCTGAGGGGAGGCCGTCGCGCACAAGGAGCGAGCGGGGGGAGAGGTCGCCTGCCGCCATCACGATGGCATCGACGCTGCGGATCTTGTTCAAGACCTCCTGGAACACGTCGAGCCCCATGATGGTGTCGCGGGACTGGGCCGAGCCTGCATAAAGTGGGGCAGGGAAGTAGCTGTGCTGTGCGCCCAGAAGATCGGCAAGGCGGGTGGTGATCTCGAACGCATTGGTGTCGGAGCCGCGGGTGAGGCCGCCCATGACGGAGACCACCTCCATATCAGGCCTGTCGATGGCCGCCACGAAGCGCGTTGCAATATTGAGCGTGTTGCCCCAGCTCATCCCGAAGAGTTTTACGTGGGGCTCTGACAACACTTCCGACAACAGGTGGCCGAGGGCGGCGCCCACCATCACCTGCACGTCCCTTTGGTCCGACGGGCTCGGCGCCACATAGGTCTTGGCAAGGCCGTAGCGCTCGCTCAGCGCGGCTTCCGCCTCCGCGCAGGCGGCATACTGGGTGTTGAAGGTGATGCGGATGAGACCGCGGCGACGCCCATCGGCCAGCGCCTTGTTGACCCTGAGGCGCGTGGCGCCAAGCTTTTCGGCCACCTCGCTCTGGGTCATCCCCTCCATGTAGTAGGCCCAGGCGGCGCGGGTCAAAAACCGCTCCTCGTCATCGACGATCAGCTTCTTGGGCGCCCGGCTCATGGTTACTTCACCGCACCCATGGTGAGGCCGCGCACAAGCTGGCGCGAGGCGATCAGCGCAAAGATGATCACCGGAATGACGATCAGCGTCGAGGTGGCCATGATCTTCCCATAAGGCAGATCGTAGCCTTCCATGAAGGAGACGGCCATGGCAGGCGCGGTGCGGGCGGTGTTGCGGGTCAACACCAGCGCGAACATCAACTCGTTCCAGGAGAAGATGAACGAGAAGATGGAGCTGACCGCGACCCCTGGCATTGCCAGCGGCAGGCAGATGGAGCGGAAGATGCGCCACTGCGAGGCCCCCTCAAGCCGCGCCGCCTCGTCCAGATCGTAAGGAATGGCGCGGAACTGGTCGGTACAAATCCAGATGACGATGGGCAGGTTGAAGGTGAGGTAGATCAGGATCAGGATGAGGTGCGTGTCGAGGAGCCCGATATACCGCACAATCAAGAAGAACGGCAGCGCCAGCACGATGGGCGAGACCATGCGGTTGGTGATGAACCAGAACCAGAGATCCTTCTTGCCGCG
>JBCDCF010000169.1:0-7299 GCA_039182345.1 Pseudomonadota bacterium | reverse complement strand
CGCGAGGCCGGCACGGGCCTTAACGCCATCGAGGCCACCTATAAGGTGATCGAGGCCCTGCGCGCCATGGAGGCGGACCACAACGCTCGCAAGCAAAACCACCGCCACTTCGAGACTTTAGACCACCCCATCAACCTCAACATTGGCAAGATCGCGGGTGGGGACTGGGCCTCCTCCGTCCCCTCATGGTGCACCATCGACTGCCGCCTCGCCCTTTACCCCGGCGTTGCTGCAGCCGATGCCATGAAGGAGGTGGAGGCGGTTTTGGCCACCGTGGCACGCTCAGAACCCGCGCTCGCCAACTCGCCGCCGACGGTCGCCTGGAACGGCTTTACCGCGGAAGGCTACGTGCTTGAGGAAGGGACGGAGGCGGAGACGACACTCGCCCGCGCCCACCTTGCCGCCCACGGGCGCGACCTAGAGAGCTTCGTCACCCCCGGCTATCTCGACGGCCGCGTCTTCGTCATCTACCAGGGCATTCCTTGCCTTGTGTACGGCCCCGTCTCGCGGGACATTCACGGCATCGACGAGAGGGTCAGCCTGTCGTCCCTGAAGCGGGTGACGGGCACCATCGCCCTTTTCATTGCCGACTGGTGCGGGCTGGAACCCATCGCCGCCCCGCAATGAGGAAGGGCGTTGCGCTGTGCAAGCGCGTTCCCATCAAGAAGATCTTCGCCAAGCCTTTGGCCGAGATTGCGGGGTGCGCCCTTCTCGACCCGTTCGAGGTGGAGGACCCCGAGGACATCAGCTTTGCCCTGTGTTTCCTGCCCGAAGACGATGCCTTTGCGCCCTATACGCGCATCAAGGCCGCCGTCTCCATCGGTGCAGGGGCGGAGGGGATTGTCGCCTGCTCAAGCCTTCCCGATGTTCCCGTCGTGCGCATCATCGACGCCGACCAGGCCAACCAGATGGCAGCCTTCGCGCTCTGGCACATCGTCTACTGGCATCGCCGCTTTCCCGACATTTTGGCCGCGCAGGAGGAGGCGCGGTGGCGCAGGCCCATCGCCAACCGCTCGCCCTCGGCAAAGACCGTCGGCGTGCTCGGCCGCGGGGTGATGGGCGGGAGGATTGCTGCCGTTGCCGCCGACCTTGGCTATCCGACGCGCACCTACTCGCGCAGCCCACAGGCCGACGCTCACCCCGCAGCACCCCACTATTGCGGCACGGCTTTGGGCGCCTTCCTGGATGGGCTCGACATTCTGGTCGCCGCCCTTCCAGGCACCGACCAGACGCGCGGGATGATCGACGGGGCGCTGCTGTCCCAGTTGAATGAGGGTGCGGTGCTGATCCAGCTGGGGCGCGGCGGCCAGGTGGTGGAGGCGGACTTGATGGCAGCGCTTGACGGCGGCCACCTGTCAGGCGCGTCGCTTGATGTGTTTGAGGAGGAGCCTCTCCCCTCCAACCACCCGTTGTGGCGCCACCCCAAGGTGCTCGTCACCCCCCACAGTGCCAGCGAAGCGTCGGCGGAGGCGGTGGCCCACACTGTGGTGCGCACCCTTCAGGCCATCGAAGACGGGCGCACGCCCTCAGGCACAGTTGATCGAAAACCGTCCGATTGACCCTACGCAAGCCCGCGCGATCATACTATTCAAGGGCGTTGAGTGAGAGTGGGGGCGTACGATGTTTTCCATCGCCTTGCGTGTGGTGGGCGTGGCCGCGGTGGTGGCCGTTGTGGCCGTGCTTGTGATGCAGCCTTGGGCGCCTGAGGCGGCCCAGCCTCTGACGGGCGCTGACGGTGCCCCCATTGCCGACGACGGCACCTTCCGCCCTGTGCCCGGCTTCGACACCTCCGCTCCGCACGAGCTTGTGCGCTATCAGATGCCTGTCCCCAAGGAAGTGCCTGCCCTGGCCGAAGGGGTCGCGGCCCTTTCCTGGGAAGACCTTTGGCAGGACGGCACCTATGAGCCGCCCACCATCAACGGCATGCGCCTTGGCACCCCCACCGACACGGAGTTTCCCGACGGCAGCACCAAGAAGGACATCGAAATGTTCTTCCTGGACCTCAACGACATGCGCTCCCTCCAGCCACTGATCGGCACCATCAAGCCCGAGCTTGACGGCAAGCGTGTGCGCATTGCCGGCTACACCACCCCCGTCGGCTTCGGCGAGGACGAAACCGGCTTCCTCCTGGTGCCTGAGCTTGGCGCATGCATCCACGTGCCGCCGCCGCCGCCCAACCAGATCGTCCTGGTGAACGAGGCCAAGGGCTCGCCGGAGATGTTCGCGCCTGTGTGGGTGGAGGGGACGCTGCGCGCCGACCCTGTGGCCACCATCCTTGCCGATGTGGGCTATCGCCTGGAGGATGTGACCGCCGTCCCTTACAAGTGACGGCGGTCCGCGGCGGGTCGTGACTCTCAGATCACGTAGGATTGGAGCGGCGGGAAGCCGTTGAAGGCCACCGAAGAGTAGGTGGTGGTGTAGGCCCCTGTCCCGCCGATCAAAAGCTCGTCGCCGATCTCCAGATTGATGGGGAGCGGGTAGGGCTTCTTCTCGTACAACACGTCCACCGAATCGCAGGTGGGGCCTGCCAGAACGCAAGGGGCATGCTCACCATCACGCGGGGCGTGGATCGGGTAGCGGATCGCCTCGTCCATGGTTTCGGCAAGGCCGTTGAACTTGCCGATGTCGAGGTACACCCAGCGGATGTCATCCTTCGCCTTCTGCGAGATCAAAATGACTTCCGACTTGATGACGCCGGCGTTCCCCACCATGCCGCGGCCCGGCTCGATGATGGTCTCAGGCAGACGGTTGCCGAAATGGTCGCGAATGGAGGCCTCGATCGCGCGGCCGTACTCGCCCTCGCCAGGGATGTCCTCAAGGTAGCGGGTGGCAAAACCCCCGCCGAGGTTGACCATCTTCAACTCGATCCCGCGGTCCGACAAGGTGCGGAAGATGTCCGCCGCAGAGGCCAGCGCACCGTCCCATGCCTGAGGGCTCTTCTGTTGCGAACCCACATGGAAGGAAACGCCATAGGCCTGAAGCCCTGCATCGTGGGCGTGCTGGAGCACGTCGATGGCAAGTTCGGGCTCACAGCCGAACTTGCGGCTGAGCGGCCACTCCGCATTGGCGCCGTCGCACAGGATGCGGCAGAACACCCGCGCACCGGGAGCCTGACGGGCCACCTTGTCCACCTCCGCCTCGCAATCCACCGCGAACAGGGTGACGCCGCGGGCAAAGGCCGCCGCAACGTCGCGCTCCTTCTTGATGGTGTTGCCGAAGGAAATCCTGTCAGCGGTCGCCCCTGCGGCCAGCGCCATGTCGATCTCCTGCACGGAGGCGCAGTCGAAGTTGGAGCCGAGCTCTGCCAGAAGCGACAGGATCTCGGGCGCAGGGTTGGCCTTCACCGCATAAAAGATGCGGCTGTCGGGCATCGCCTTGGCAAAGGCAAGGTAGTTCGCCCGCACGACCTCAAGGTCGATGACGAGGCAGGGGCCCTCCGGACGCGTGTCACGGAGGAAGTCGAGAATGCGGTTGGTCATCGCTGCTAACCCACGGTCCAAAGTTAGCGCGTCGACACCGTTGATCGCTGGTGCGCTGTGGAGGCGTCCTTGCGTTCAAACCGGCGTCGAAGGCCCCTGAAGGGCGCATCGCGGCAATCGTTCCGCCGTTCGGGGCAAAGCCTTGGGGCGGGGCGAAGCGGACGAGAATAGGAGCCGGTGAGGCTCCGCTTGCCGTCCAGTGATGCTAGCGCTTTGGATCTGGGTCGCGCCGGTCGGTTCCATCCGATCACGGCAACGGCCTTCACCGCACGCCTGGCAAAGATGTAGTCGCCTCTTCAGTGACCCCGGCGTTTGGACGGCCGGAAGAGACCAAGGAAGCCCTCTACGTCGTTGCTTCAAGTCGCGCTGCGACAGGTACAAAGCGGCTCCTCGCCGCCATAACCCCCGCAGGGTCCGGTTCAATCCGGAAGACCGGTCATGCCCCGCTGTGTCCTGCCCCGACCGCAACTTCGTTAAGTTGCCGCCATGGCCTGACCCAACGTGACCGGCACGCGACCACAGGCACGTGCGAAATTGGGCACGGCGTATATGCTTTGAACTGGCGGCCGTTGCAAGGGGTTTTTGCGCAAAAAGACGCAAAAAATGCGCCTTATGATTCGCCCCGCTTTGCCCGCGTCAGTGCACCGCACCCAATGCCTGCCGGGCGGGCCGCATCGCCTCCAAGGCGCCACCGCCGCGACGCCGGCCATCAAGGAAACCAGCCGGTTTTCATGACCGCCAGACCCCGAGGTGCAATCGGGGCGTTTACGCGCCTGCAAAATCTGCTCTAAGCGAGCTTCATGTCGACATCGTTGATCATCATCGCCATCGCGAGCGTCCTCGTCCTGATCGCCCTTGTGGAGGCGGCGGCCGAGCGTTTGGCCGTGCCTCAGTCTGTGATGCTTGCAGCGCTCGGCATGGGCCTTGGCCTGTTTGCAAGCCTTGGCGGGGCAACGGGCACACTTGCCCCTGCGGCAACCCTTTTCAGCGACCTGCCGCTCAGCTCGGAGACCTTCACGCTGCTCCTGCTGCCGCCGCTCCTGTTCGACGCCGCCTTGAAGATCGACACAAGGCGCATGCTGGACGATGCAGCGCCCGTCTTCCTCCTCGCCGTACTTGCTGTGTGCGTGTCCACCTTCATCATCGGCCTTGCCCTTGCACCTGTGGCAACGGTCCCCCTTCTTGTGTGCCTCCTGGTCGGCGCGGTCGTCTCCACCACGGACCCTTTGGCGGTGATCGGCATCTTCCGCGATGTGGGCGCGCCGGCCCGTCTGGTGCGCATCATCGAAGGCGAAAGCCTTTTGAACGATGCCGCCGCCATTGCCCTTTTCACAATTTTGATGGCCGCCGTCACAGGGACGGGCGCAGCGACGTTCGGCGCCGGGGTGATCATCTTCTTCGTCTCGGGGCTGGGAGGACTGCTTGCGGGCGCGGTGATGGGCTTCATCGCCACCCCTTTGATGAACGCCACGCGCCACCACTTCGCCGCCCTCATGAGCGTGACCCTTGCCCTTCCCTACCTTGCCTATGTGGTCAGCGAGGCGATGGGTGTGTCTGGCGCCATGGCGGTGGTGATGGCAGGGCTCGTCACCGCAAGCCGCGCTCGCTCGGGCCAGACGCCCCCCGCCTGGCGCCATGTGCGCAACATCTGGAACCAGATCGCATTCTGGGCGAGCTCTTTGGTGTTCGTCCTTGCCGCCTCGCTGATCCCCAAACTCCTCACAGGATTTGACGGACCGATGCTGCTTGCCTGCGTCGTCCTCGTCCTGGCCGCCTTTGCCGCCCGCGCCGTTGTGCTTTGGGGGCTGTTGCCGCTGATGCCGCGCTTCGTGATGTCTCAGACGGTGGACAACCGGGCAAAGACGCTCCTGTGGTGGGGCGGGCTTAGGGGGGCGTTGACGCTGATCCTTGCCCTTGCGGTAACCGAACATGCCGACATTCCGCCCGAGGCGCGGGACTTCGTTGCGGTTCTGGCGACAGCTTTCACGCTATTCACCATCTTCGTCAACGGCCTCACCTTGCGCACGCTCACCCGCATCTTGGGGCTCGACCGTCTCAGCGCGTTCGATCAGAGCCTGCGTGGCGGTGCGAGGGCCCTTGCCGCCAGCGCTGCCCGCGGCGAGGTGCTGGCCGCCGCACAACGCTATGGCATCAGCCCGGCCGTCGCCCGCGATGCGCTGGCCGCCTACGCAGAAGGCGCCCGCCAGGACGGTGTGCCCGTCTCCGCCAGGGAGCGGGTGACCCTTGCGCTGGTGGTGCTGTCGGAAGCTGAGCGTGCCACCTTGAACCGCCATGGCGAGGACGCCGTCATCAGCCCGCGCGTTGCCCAGCTCCTCAACCGCGAGGCGCAGCGCATCCGCGAGGCGGCCCGTGTGGAAGGGCGGTCGGGATACCTGAGGGCGGCGGCGCGGATCGTGCGCTTTCCTCCAAGCTTTCGTGCCGCGCTGTTGGTGCAGCGCTGGTTCGGCGTCAGGCGCCCTCTTGCCCAGGCCCTTGAAGAGCGGTTCGAGCGGCTGATGGTCCGCCGCATCGTGCTTGGCGAGCTGGCACCCTTCGTGGGCTCACGCATTGCCCCGGTCCTCGGCGAGCGTGTTGCCGAAGTCTGCAAACAGATCCTTGCCAGGCGCCGCCGCGTTCTCGACGAAGCGCTCGACGCCCTCACACTTCAGTATCCCTCCTACGCCCGCGCCCTGGAGCAGCGCTTTCTGGAGCGCATTGCTGTGCGGCAGGAGGCGAAAGAGTATCAAGCTCTGCGCCAGGAGCAGCTCATCGGCGTTGAGCTGATGATGGCCTTGTCGGACGAACTGGGTCAGGCCAACCGCCGCCTTGCCAGCGCACTGACGCTCGACCTCAACCTCGACCTTCGCCGCCTTGTGGAGCAGCTCCCCCTCTTTGCCGGCCTTCCCGAGGCGTCCCTTCAGGACATTGTGAAGCTCCTACGGCCTCGCTTCGTGGTGCCTGGGGAGCGCATCATCCGCCGTGGCGAGCGGGGGGACAGCGTCTACTTCATCGCCTCGGGCGCTGTGGAGGTGGATACGGGTCAGCAGCGCATCCGCCTTGGCCGCGGCGCTGTGGTGGGTGAGTTTGCCGCCTTCTCCGGCGGGCGCCGATCTGCCGATGTGACTGTGCTCGGCTATGGCGAGCTTCTTGTGCTTCAGGGCCGTGCCTTCCGCCACCTGATGGAGACCAACGCCGAGCTGCGCGCCGAGATCGAGCGCATTGTCGCCGCCCGCCAGGCCGACGCGCCACCCGCCGACCCCACCGCCCCGACGCCCCTTGGCGATGACGGCGATCCCCGCCATGCAACGCCCACCGTCGGCTGACGCGCGGGCAACACCGATGCCCCCTGGACAGCGCTCCGGCGACATCCTATAAGCGCGCGCCGGATGGTGAAGCACCGTCCCGCCCAGGTAGCTCAGTTGGTAGAGCATGCGACTGAAAATCGCAGTGTCGGTGGTTCGATCCCGCCCCTGGGCACCAGCGCTCCAAAGGATGCGCAGATCTTCTGAATGTCCCGGTTTTTGTGGAGTTCTCGACGCCCGACTGTTACACACGGGTGTTGCGCATGAGTCGGCGAATGGCCTCTCCAACCAGGCGATCTGACTCGACCTTCATCCACCTTCGACGCCGCATCCCAAAGATGTGCTCGACGGGGCGCGCGGGCAGCTCCTTTCCATTCCTGTTGGGGAGCTGACTGCACTTCAAGGGCTGGTTTGAGACAACTTGTGCACTCAACCGCGGCAGAGCCCATGTTCGCCATCTTGGGTTTAGCGTTCGACGGCCTTAACCGCTGCGTCTAGTTGACCGGATCCGACCCAGG
>JBCDCF010000168.1:0-7322 GCA_039182345.1 Pseudomonadota bacterium | reverse complement strand
GGAGGGTTCTGTTCCAGGAACGCTTCCCACGGGTTGTCCATGACCTGCTTGAGGCCCAGCGAAATCCGCCGCTTGGTGGCGTCCACCTCGAGGATCATGACGGTCACCTCCTGGGAGGTGGCGACGATCTTGCCGGGATGGACGTTCTTCTTGGTCCAGCTCATCTCGGAAACGTGGATGAGGCCCTCGATGCCCGGCTCCAGCTCCACGAAGGCGCCGTAGTCGGTGATGTTGGTGACGCGACCGGTGAAGCGCGCATCGATGGGATACTTCGCCTCGATGCCTTCCCACGGGTCGGACTGAAGCTGCTTCATGCCCAAGGAGATGCGGTGCGTCTCCTGGTTCACCCGGATCACCTGCACCTTCACGGACTGGCCGATGCTGAGGATTTCGGTCGGGTGATTGACGCGGCGCCAGGCCATATCGGTGACGTGAAGCAGGCCGTCGATGCCGCCAAGGTCCACGAACGCACCGTAATCGGTGATGTTCTTGACCACGCCCTCGATGATCTGACCCTCTTCAAGGCTCTGGACGATCTCGTGGCGCTGCTCGGCGCGGGTCTCTTCCAAGACCACGCGGCGGGAGACGACAATGTTGCCGCGCCGCTTGTCCATCTTCAGGATCTGGAACGGCTGGGGCGTGTTCATCAGCGGGGAGACGTCGCGCACGGGGCGGATGTCCACCTGGCTGCGCGGCAGGAACGCGACGGCACCGTCAAGATCGACGGTGAAGCCGCCCTTGACCTGGTTGAAGATCTTGCCGGTCACCTTCTCGTTCTTCTCGAACGCGGCTTCCAGGCGGACCCAGGATTCTTCGCGACGCGCCTTCTCGCGGGAGAGGACCGCCTCACCGAGCGCATTCTCGACGCGCTCAAGGTAGACTTCCACCTCATCGCCGATGGCGATGTTCTCTTCACCGGGGCGGCCACCGAATTCCTTCAAAGGAATGCGGCCTTCCACCTTCAGACCCACGTCGATGACGGCAAGGTCCTTTTCAAAGCCCATGACGGTCCCTTTGACCACTGAGCCTTCGACCATTTCGGTCTGGTTGAGCGACGCTTCCAGAAGGGCTGCGAAATCGTCGCGGGTTGGGGTTGATAAGCTCATCAATTCTCCGGACTGCGCATGTTGCGCGCGGCGAGGGTTTGGGGTGTCGGTCACGCTTGAGCGCGGCTGCGATGACATCGCCGCCTGTTGATGCAAGCCATCGCTCAAGTGCTTGCCGCAGCACAAAATGGGCGGACTTTCCGTCCACCCTGCACGCAGCCCTTGCTATTTAGTCCGCGCGCGCGTTTTCCACAAGCCCGATGGCCGCATCGAGCGCGGCGGCGATGGACAGCATCGTTGTGTCCAAAACGTGCGCGTCCTCTGCCGGGCGCAGGGCACCGACGGGGCGGTTGGCATCGCGCGCGTCGCGGACTTTGAGGTCCGCCAGAAGCTGCTCGTAGGCTTCCCCTTCTTCAGTGCCATAAAGCTCAAGCGCCCTGCGGCGGGCGCGGGCTTCAGGCGCGGCGGTCACGAAGATCTTCACCGAGGCGTCGGGGCACACCACCGTGCCAATGTCGCGCCCATCGAGGACGGCACCGTTGCCGGTGCGCTCAGCGTCCTGCGCAAACGCTCTCTGGCGGGCAACGAGGGCGGTGCGCAGTTGCGGCATCACCGCCACCTTGGAGGCCGCCTCTGCCACCTCAGCGTTGGCAAGGTCGAGGGCATCGAGCCCATCAAGGTCGAGCGCGTTGGCAGCGCTCACGGCCACCTCAGGCACATCGAGCGGCAAGTCGCCATCGCGCAGCACAGCAGCAACGGCGCGATAGGTGCGGCCGGTATCAAGGTAGGAGAGGCCGAAGTGGCCCGCGAGGCGCCGCGAGAGCGTCCCTTTGCCGGAGGCTGCCGGCCCGTCCACCGCAATGATCACGCCGCCTCCACAAGGCTGACGCGGCCGCCAAGCTCGCCAATGAGGTCAAGAAAGCCCGGGAAGCTGGTGGCCATAACGGCGTGATCGTCCACATGGACGGGGGTGTCCGCGGCAAGGCCAAAGATCAGGAAGCTCATGGCAATGCGATGGTCCAGATGGGTGACCACCGTGCCACCCCCCACAGCGCCCTTGCGGCCGTGGACCACGAGCCAGTCCTCCCCCGCCTCGAACGTGACGCCGTTTGCCTCAAGGCCGGCAGCGACGGCAGCAAGGCGGTCGCTCTCCTTCACCCGCAGTTCGCCGACACCGTTCATGCGCGTTGCGCCGTCGGCAAAGGCGGCGGCAACGGCAAGGACAGGGTATTCGTCAATCATCGATGCCGCGCGCTCTGCCGGCACATCGATGCCTTTCAGGCGGGAGGCGACCACGCGCACATCGCCGATCCTCTCTCCGCCGGCATCGCGCTCATTCACAATCTCAAGGTCGGCGCCCATTTCGCTCAGCGTCGTCAGGAGGCCTGTGCGGGCAGGGTTCAACAAGACGTCGGCGATGGTGAGGTCCGACCCTTCCACCAACAGCCCCGCCACAATCAGGAAGGCGGCCGAACTTGGATCGGCAGGGACAGTCACATCGCAAGGGGACAGCTGCGGCTGACCGACAACGGTGATGGCGCTTGCCCCCTCGCGCGCCTCACGCCGGACTGTGGCCCCGAACGCCTTCAGCATGCGCTCGGTATGGTCGCGGGTTGCCACGCGCTCCACCACCGTCGTCTCGCCAGGGGCATTGAGCCCGGCAAGGAGCACGGCGGACTTCACCTGCGCCGAGGCAACGGGAAGGGTGTAATCGATGGGGATCAGCGTCTTCGGCCCGCGCAGGGTCAGGGGCACGCGGTCCCCTTCCCTGGCGATCACCTCCACCCCCATCTGGCGCAAAGGGTTCAACACCCGGCCCATGGGCCTGCGCGACAAGGACGCATCGCCCATGAAGGTGGCGGCAATGTTGTGGCCTGCGACAATGCCCATGGTGAGCCGCGCCCCTGTTCCGGCATTGCCGAAATCAAGCACCCTGTCAGGCTCCAGCAATGCGCCGAGCCCTGCACCATTGACCTGAACGTCCCCTGAGGGCTCGCGCACGATGGTGGCGCCTAGGGCGCGCATGGCCTCAAGGGTCGCGGTCACGTCTTCAGCGGGCAGCAGGCCTTTGATGGTGGAGCGCCCCACCGCCAGCGAGGACAGCATCAACGCGCGGTGGGAAATGGACTTGTCCCCAGGCACCCTCACACGGCCTTTGAGAGGTCCGCTGCCTGATGCCAATGCGGCGCGCGGTTGATGATCCATGGTGAGCGTCTCCTGGCGAACGATACCCGGCACTTGCCGGCCACCCGGGTGCGCGATGGGTGCCGCATCACCGGGCCGCGTGTCGCCTAGCGCGCTTTTCGCGCGTTTGGAAACAACGTGTCTTGAGAAATCGACCGGGTCATGAGCGTTTGCGCCAAAAAATGCGTCCTTGCGGCTGTTGGGTGCGCTCTCATTGACCCTATGTGAGCCGAACATGTCCAACGGCGTGGCATCAGGGCGCGCAAGCGCTTTACATCCGCCCGGCTCCTATGCCATCGGACGCCGCCCGCAAACGATGGAGCCTCTCGTGGCAAGACCTGAACTGGGTACCAAGCGCCTCTGCCCCAATTGCGGCGCGAAGTACTACGACCTCAATCACGACCCGATCACCTGTCCCAAGTGCAACGCGCTGTTTGCCACCGGCGCAGTGGCCGCTCGTCCTGAAACCGCCAACGAGGAGGAGGAGGACGACACCACCGACAACGAAGAGGACGGTGTGGAACTGGTCTCGCTGGAAGAGGCGGAAGAAGGCACCGACACCGACGACGATGATGACGACGTGGACGGCGCCCCCACCATCGACGCCGACGACGACGCTCTGATCGACGATGATGACGACGACGATCAGGAAATGAGCGAAGTCGTGCGCGGCAGCGACGACGATGACGACGACCGCTAGAGAGCAACACTTGGCCGAGACGTTCGCCCACAGAGACGGTGCCAGGCACCGTCTCCAGAGGGTTTGACCGAAAGGGGTTGCAAGTTCACCGGGATGGTTTAAGACGCTGCCACCCGGGCGGGGCCATAGCTCAGTTGGGAGAGCGCTTGAATGGCATTCAAGAGGTCAGGGGTTCGACTCCCCTTGGCTCCACCACCCCTCCCCTCCTAATCTGTACGCGCTGGTAAGCTGGCGCCCCGTCACCTCACCACTCAGGATGGCACCGCTTTCCGCAATCTGCCGGAACGTTCAGTTCGCCGTCAGTGTGTGGCGGGTGCGGACGCGATCGCGGCCATCCTCAAAGCTTGTGCGCACCACCATCACCACGCCGTCGCGGCGGCCGGCACGCAGGTTGACGCGGGTCTGCGCGTCTTCATCGTAAATCGTGGCGGTGTAGGTGCCTTCCCTGCGCGCGCGCTCGGCCATGCGCATATCAAGGACGCAGTCGTCGGTGGTGCAGCCGCGGAAGAACTCGGCCCGGTAGCCTTCGGGGATGAAGGTGCCGTCGGCCAGAATCTCACCACACTGCCAGGTGAGGATCACCCGCTGGATGCCCTCCTCGCTCGCCTCGCCGACGGAGAAGTCGCCGCCTTCGCCAAGACTTCCAGGCTCGCAATCCACCTGCGCTGCTGCAGGGGTGCTGAAGACCATCGACAGGGCAAGGATGGCGGCCGAAACGGGCAGCGCAGCAACGGCAAGGGACGTCATGGGGGCCTCCGGCGGGCATTGAGAGGCGCCCTTTATGGCCCGCAACGCCCCCTCATACCAGCGCGTGAGGTTGCCGCGCCCAAGGCCCGCGCAACATGCCCCGTCAACCGAAAGTGCGGGCGGAAAGCCGCGGCACGGCTAAGAGCAGCGTTGCCCCCCGCGCGCCAAGGTACACCATCAACGCCAGCCACAGACCGTGATTGCCCAAGAAGGGCGCGGCCAACCACCAGGTGAGGATGAAAAGGCCCGTCGAAAGGATCATCATGTTGCGCATGGTGGCCGTCCACGTGGCGCCGATAAAAAGTCCGTCCATGACGAAGGCAAGGGCGCCGAACAGAGGCGTTGCCGCCACCCAGGGAAGGTATGTGAGGGCGGCTGCGCGCACATCCTCTGCCGTCGTCATCATCACGATGAACGGCCAGCCGCCGGCGAGCATGACAAGCGCCAGCGCACCCGACACCACAAACCCTGCCACCACCGTCAGACGCACGGTTCTGTGGAAGGCCTCGCGCCGCCTGGCGCCGACGGCACGGCCGCCCAACTGTTCGGCGGCCGTCGCCAACCCGTCCAGTATGTGGGCGCACAGGACAAAAAGGTTCATGAGGAGCGCGTTGGCCGCCAGCGTCACATCGCCAAAGCGCGCGCCGACGGCGGCAAACCAGGAGAATGTGCCGATCAAAAGGACCGAGCGGATGAGAATGTCGCGGTTGACGGCGAGCATCTTCACAAAGCCCTGCCGCTCGAAAACGGCCGAAACGCTCGGACGCTGACGCCCCCGCAGCGCCGCCGCCACCACAACGGCGCCGGCAACAAATGCAACGATCTCCGCAAACACAGAGGCTGCCGCGACACCGGCAACGCCAAGATTAAAGCCCAGCACCAAGATGATGGAGGCCCCGGCATTGGTGAGGCCAAGGAGGACCTGGAGGCCGAGCCCTGTGCGCGCCCGCGCCAACCCCAACAGCCACCCCAGAATGGCATAGTTGGCGAACATGAAGGGCGCGCCCCAAAGCCGTGTGGCCGTATATTCGCGCACCGCTTCCGCCACCGCCTCGCTCGGCCCCATGGCCCACAAAAAGGCGTCCAACATCGGCCCGATCAGGGTGAGCGTCAGGACCCCTGCCACCAGCGCCATGAACAGCGCCCGCCACAGGTTGACGGCAATTGCCTCCTCGTCCTCGCTGCCCATCGCTTGGGCGGTGAGTCCTGTGGTCCCCATGCGAAGGAAGTTGAAGGTGGTGGACAGGAAATCGAACAACAGCGCGCCCAACGCCACCGCGCCGATCAGCGCTGCACTCCCCAACTGGCCGATGACGGCCGTGTCGGTGATGCCGATCAACGGCGTCGACAGGTGCGCCAGCGACATCGGCACCGCAATGGCAAGGACGGCACCGAGGGAGACTGTGAATGGCGTGGCGGACGGTCGCGTCAACGTGCGGCCTTTTCATGGTTTGGCCGGCCGCCCGATGGTGGGTGCAGGCGGAGCGTATCGCTCAGCCGCCACACTGTTTAGAAAAGGTCGAGACCGGCGTGGCGCCCCTTAAAGCCGCCCCGGCAAGGCCACCGCAAGGACGTTGACCGATGCTGCCTGTCGTTCACAACCCGAACTATCAGGCACCGTTGCCCGCCGGCCACCGCTTCCCCATGGGCAAGTTCCGCGCCGTCGCCGCCCTGTTGGAGAGAGAGGGGTTCGCCCCGTTTCACGAACCCGCTCCCGCGCCGGCGTCATGGATCGCACTTGCCCATGACAGGGGCTATGTGGACCAGGTGTTCGCCGCCAACGTTCCCGCCCCCATCGTGCGCGAGGTGGGGTTTCCCATGAACGAGGCTGTGGCGCTGAGGGCGCGCACGGCCTGCGCAGGGACGACGCTCACAGGCCGCCTTGCCCTTGAGTGGGGGATTGCCTGCAACACCGCCGGCGGCAGCCACCATGCAAGGGCCGAGCAAGGCGCTGGCTTTTGCGTCTTCAACGATGTGGCCGTGGCGATCCGCGTGCTCCAGGCGGACGGGGCCATTCAAACGGCCCTCGTCATCGATTGCGATGTTCACCAGGGGGATGGGACGGCGCGCATTTTCGAAGACGATGCGTCGGTGACGACCGTGTCCCTTCACGCCGCCGGCAACTATCCCGTGCGCAAGGCCCGCTCCACCATGGACGTGCCTTTGCCCGATGGAATGGAGGATGAAGCCTACCTTGCTGCCCTAGATGCAACGCTGCTTGAGGTCTTTAGTCGCCCGGCCGACATTGTGTTCTATAACGCAGGCGTCGACCCGCACAGGGACGACAGGCTTGGCCGACTTGCCCTTACCGACGCAGGCCTTGCCGAGCGCGACAAAAGGGTTATTGCCGCTGCCCGCAGCCGGGGCCTTCCCATCGCAGGCGTGCTGGGCGGGGGCTATGGCAACGACCTTGAGGCCCTTGCCCGCCGCCACGCGCAGCTTCACACCGTCGCGCGCGATGCCCTGATGGCCGAGCGCAGCGGGGCGGTGCCCCACTCTCATATCCCGTAGCTATTGGCGCGACAGCTTTGCGCAACTGGCCACCATCGTCTCGCCGTTGTGGGCGTAGCAAATCTCGATGGTGTCGCCGTCCATCACGCGCCCTTCCACATGACCGTCGCTGTCAACGCCCAGAAGCGTTTCGC
>JBCDCF010000167.1:0-7372 GCA_039182345.1 Pseudomonadota bacterium | reverse complement strand
CTGCGCCAGACGCTGACGCGCCATTTCGACCGCGACCCCAAGGGGCGCACGCCGTTGGCGGGTCTGCGCATTTTGGACATTGGCTGCGGCGGCGGGCTGTTGTCGGAGCCCTTGGCCCGTATGGGGGCGTCCGTGGTGGGGGCCGATGCTGCGCCGGTCAGTGTGGAGGTTGCCCGCAGGCACGCCGAACAGACAGGCGTCCCGGTGGACTACCGCGTCACCACCGCAGAGGCACTGGCCGAAGCCGGCGAGATGTTCGATGCCGTCCTTGCCATGGAAATTGTGGAGCATGTGGCCGATGTCGACGACTTCGTCGCCGCCTGCACCAGCATGGTGAAGCCTGGCGGTCTCACCGTCTTTGCCACCATCAACCGCAATCTGAAGGCCTTCATGCTGGCGATCGTCGGGGCGGAGTATGTGATGCGCTGGCTTCCCCGCGGCACCCACGAGTATTCAAAGCTCGTCAAACCCGCCGAGTTGGAAAAGGCCTTTGCCGCCAACGGCATTGTGGCGCGCGAAACCATTGGCGTTGCCTACAGCCCCATTAAGGACACCTTTTCCCTCTCTAAAGACACGGACGTGAACTACATGATCCTCGGCGTAAAGCCGGGTGAATGCGAGGGCTGATGGCGCGACGCGGTGGTCTTCTGGCGGCCTTCATCGTCGTAGCGCTCATCGGTGTGCCCGCACACGGGTGGGCAGACAACACACAAGACCTTGCCCCCCACGTTGCCACCGTCATGAACAACGAGACCATCGCGTCCTTCTACAACCAATGCCCCGCCGACATTTTCGAGGATCGGGCCAACCTGATGACGCTCGCCCTCGGCACCACCACCGAGGATCGCCACACCGAATGCTCAAAGGACCTTGGCGACTGCATCGACCGGTGCATCACGAACAGTGCCCCTGGCTACTGCTTCTACGGCGCGCGCATTTTGCAGATCGCCGAGGATGAGATCGGCACTGAGTCCAGTGACCGGCTGTTTGCCTTTGCGTGTGCGGTCGGTTCGGCCGCAGGGTGCACCAATCGGGCCGCGGCCACCCGCTCAGGCAGAGCCGTCAACGATGACCTGCGTGCCCTTCCTAAGGCGGAACGCGAGCGGTGCACCACGCGCTCCTTCATCCTTGCGTGCGATAAGCTCGACCCGTGGGGGTGCACCATGGCGGGCGAATCCCACGCCGACGGGATCGGCACACCAAAAGACCTGCCTGCGGCCCAGGCGGCTTTCGAAAAGGCCTGCGGCCTCTCCCATGAGGAGTTTGCAGCCTGCCGTTCGGCCCGCTGGATGGCGGATTTCTACGCCAAACAGTAAAGCGCCTTACGCCGCCGCACGCTCGCCCAAAAACGCCTCCATGCGGCCCACAGCCTCAAGGATCCTGTCCTTGGCCGCCGCGTAAGAGACGCGCACAAACCCTTCGCCCAAGGTGCCGAAGTCGGGGCCGCCGATCAGCGCGACGCCTTTTTCCTGAAGCAGAGCGTCTGCAAGCTCCTTCGCCTTCCACCCTGTCTCGGAGACGTCGGGAAAGGCGTAGAACGCCCCCTTCGGCGTGCGGCAGGAGACGCCTGGGACGGCATTCAGCGCCTCCACAACCGCTTTGCGGCGGTCATCAAACGCCGCCACCATCGCTTCGGCCTCGTCCTGCGGCCCTGTCAGGGCGGCAACGCCTGCGTACTGGGCCGGCGCGTTCACGCACGACCATTCGTTCACGGCAAGCTTGCGCGCCTTGTCGTAAAGGGCCTCGGGCCACAGCGCCCAGCCGAGCCGCCAGCCCGTCATCGCATAAGTCTTTGAAAATCCGTCCAAAAGGATCAATTGATCCCGCAGTTCAGGGAACGAGCCCAGCGACACATGGGCAAGGCCGTCATAGGTCATGCGCCCGTAAATCTCGTCCGACATCACCGCCACATCGGGCCGCCCGGCAAGGATCTTGGCAAGCCGCGCCACATCCTCAGGCGGCGTCACGCCCCCTGTGGGATTGGCCGGCGAGTTGACGATCACGAGCCGCGTCTTGTCGGTGAGCCGTGCCTCAACGTCTTCGGGCGTAAAGGCAAATCCGTTCTCTTGGCGGATGGGAAGGGGGATCGGCGTTGCGCCCGTATACTCAATCATCGAGCGGTAGATGGGAAAGCCGGGGTCGGGATAGAGGATCTCCACCCCAGGCTCGCCGAACATGACGATTGCCATGTACATGGTCACCTTGCCGCCAGGCACGATGAGAATGTGCGAAGGGTCGGTCTCGACGCCGATGCGCATGGTCATGTCGGCCGCCACAGCCTCGCGCAGGGGGGCAATTCCCGTGGCGGGCGTGTAGCCATGGTGGCCGTCGCGCAGGGCTTTGACCGCAGCCTCCACAATGTGCTCGGGCGTTGGAAAGTCAGGCTGGCCGATGCCAAGATTGATGATGTCGCGACCCTCGGCCGCCAACGCATTGGCCTTTGCAAGGACGGCGAAGGCGTTTTCCTCACCAATCCTGTCAAAGCCTGAAACCGTGTGAAGCATGTGTCTGCCCTCCCAAGCCCTGCCTGATAGCCAATGGCAGGGCCCGGTGTCACCCATGACGGCAGTGCCAGTCCTCTAGCGAATCACCTGAATGGCGGTGTTCTCAGCGCCCACCTCGATGACAAGCTCGAACAGCTTTTCCGCATCGGCCGGGTGAAGCCGCACGCATCCGTGGGAGGCGGGCCGCCCCAAACTTCCCACCTCGTAGCTGCCGTGAATGGCATAGCCGCGGTCGTAGAAGATGGCGTTGGGCATCGGCGCGCCATCATACTGTTTGGAATAATACTCGCGGTACATGCGCATGGGCCTGAACACGCCCGTCGGCGTGCGATAGCCCGCCCGGCCTGTGGAGACCGCCCAGCTTGCCAGCCTCTCGCCCTTATAGACCACGTGAAGGCGTTGTTCTGAAAGGTCCACCTGGGCCACCAGCGTCTTTGCGGACGCCCCTGCAAAAGGGGCTGCGACAGCGCAAAAGGCGATGGCGATGGAAGCGATCAACCGGTACATGCTAAGGCCTCTAAACTAGCATTGCGGGCGCACCAAAAGCGCCCGCTCACTTTGCCTAGCGGCAACCGGTTCAGGAAGTGTTGTCGCACGGGATCTGCGGCACCCATCACGGAGAATTCAATGGCGACCATGATTGTGGGGCTCGTGTTGTTCTTAGGGGCCCACTCGATGCAGGTGTTCGCAGCGCCTTTGCGCGCGCGCATCATCAAGGCCGCAGGGGAAATCCCCTACAAGGTCGTCTATTCGCTCATTTCCCTTGGCGGGCTCATCCTCATTGCACAGGGCTATACGGAGTGGCGCTTCCAAGGCTCGCCCCAACTCTACACGCCGCCCACCTGGATGGTGCACATTGCGCTGCTTTTGAACCTTTTTGCCTTCATCTCGCTGTTTGCCACCTATCCGCCAGGCTACATCAAGAAGGCGCTGAAGCACCCGATGATCACCGCTGTGAAGATCTGGGCGCTCGCTCACCTCCTCTCCAACGGTGACATTGCCTCTGTGGTGCTGTTCGGCGCGTTCCTTGCCTGGGGCGTCATCGACCGCATCTCCGTCAAACGGCGCGAACGGGCCGGTCTGACGGCGCCTTTGGACTACAAACCCAAAATTCTTGCGGACGTGGTGGCTGTGGGTGTCGGCACCATCGTTTACGTCTTATTTGTTTGGAAGGTGCATTTGTGGCTGATAGGGGTCTCTCCCATCGCCACATCAGGGTAAGGCGAGAAGCCGCGGGTACGATGACGGATATCTTTCAAGAAGTCGAAGAAGACCTCCGACGCGAGAAAATGAAGCGGCTGTGGAGCCGCTTCGGCGTCTATATCATTGCCGTTGCCGTTCTCATCGTGGTGTTGACGGCAGGCTACCGCGGCTATGTGGCCTGGAACACCAGCCGCGAGCGGGCCGCGGGCGATGAGTTCATTGCCGCCGCGACCGCCGCTGAGACCACACGCACCCCCACCTCCGCCGAAGAGCTCCAGGCATTCGCCGATGATGCACCGGGCGGTTATGGCATGCTGGCGCGATTCCTTGCCGCCACCACCTTCCACCAGGCCGAGCAGACCGAACAGGCCATTGGCCTGCTGCGCGAGCTTGAGGTGGATTCGGGCGTGCCGCAGCTCTACCGCGATCTGGCGCGCATTCGCCTCGCCCACATTCTGATCGACGAGGGCGATGCTGCCGCCGCCCGCCAAGAAGTCGCCGCACTTGCGGAGGATACCAACAATCCGTGGAGCCAGTCGGCTCAGGAGTTGATGGGCCTTACCGCCTACATGGACGATGATGTGGCTGAGGCCAGGCGATGGTACACACGCCTTCAAGAGGCGGCCGAATCGCCGCCTGATCTGCGTCAGCGTGCCCAGGTCATGCTGGCGCTGATGGCCCAAAGCGCGCCGGCTGCGACCGACGGTGCGTCGGCAGAGGAGACGAACTGATGCGCGCCATCTTGGTGATTGCCGCCGCAGGCCTCGTGGCAGGCTGCGGTGCTGTGAGCGATCTCAACCCGTTCGGCACCAAGGACACGCGCCTTGTGGGCGACCGCACCACCGTCTTTTCCACCAACAGCCCTCTGGTGGGCGAAGGCGAGGCGAAGGCGGCAAGCATTGCCCCAGCCCGCGCCAACGCCGACTGGCCCCAGCCTGGCGGCAACGCCCAGAACGACCCTGGCCACCTTGCATTCTCAGGTTCCGCCTCGCGGGCCTGGCGCGCCTCCATCGGCGGCAAGAACACCATCTCCAGCGCCATGGGGCGCGGCGCCCTTCGCATTGCCTCAAGGCCGGTGATGGCCGGCGACAAGGTCTTCGTTTACACCCCCGACGGTGTTGTGACAGCCCTTGGCGCAACCAGCGGCAGGCGCATCTGGCGCACGAGCCTTCGCCCTGAAGGGGAAGGGGATGCAGCCGCAGGCGGCGGCGTGACGGTGGAAGGGGGCCGCGTGTTCGTTGCCACAGGCTACGGCCAGGTGGCAGCCCTTTCCATCGGCGATGGGTCCGTCATCTGGACGCGGAACATTGAAACCCCCGCCCGCGGTGCGCCGACGGCAGGCTCCGGCAAGGTCTTCGTCGTCTCCCAAAAGAACGAGGTGTTCGCCATCAACCAGGAGGATGGCTCGGAGGCGTTCAACTACTCAGGCATTCCCGAATCGGCCGGACTTCTCGCCGCCGCAAGCCCCGCCATTTCCGGCGGTAAGGTGGTGATCCCTTATTCCTCAGGGGAGGTGATGGCCTTTTCCATCAGTGACGGCGAGCCTGTCTGGCAGAACTTCGTCACCCGCTCCATGCGCACCCTCGCGATCTCGGGCCTGACGGATGTGTCCGGAAGCCCTGTCATCGAAGGCGACAGCGTTTACGCAACGGGCGTATCGGGACGCACCATTGCGGTGCGGCTTTCGGACGGGTCCAAACGGTGGGAGCGCAACATCGGCTCAGCGCACACCCCTGTGGTGTCGGGAGATGCGGTGTTCATTGTGGACCTTGGCAACCGCATGGTGGCCCTTTCTAAATCCACCGGCGAGACCTTGTGGATGACGGCGCTGCCCCGGCCGAAGAAGAAGCGCGACCACGCCTATGCGGGTCCCGTGCTTGCAGGCGGATCCCTCTACGCCATCTCAAACGACGGTCGGTTGGCGCAGATCGATCCGCGCACAGGCCAGCTGGTGGCGGACCGCGATGTGGGGTCAGCAGGCTTCATGGCACCCATCGTGGCGCGGGGGCAGATGATCATCGTGTCCGACTCAGGTGAGATCTCAGCCTTCCGCTGAGGCTCCACGCCGACGCAGCAAGGGGGCTGTGCTAAGCCCTCATGCCGGTGTTCCACGGTTCGGCATCCAAGAACGCGCAAGTCCGCAAAAGCAGACTTTCGTGGAACGTCAGGCTTCGTCTCTCCAATGGAACTGGGATGGGAGAGGCGTTGATGGGTTGTGCTTTCGTCCCGCGAAAACAACAAGGGTGAAGCGGTGATGAAGGTGGCGATCGCGGGACGGGCCAACGTGGGCAAGTCCACGCTCTTCAACCGCCTCGTGGGCAAACGTCTCGCCATTGTCGACGACACGCCGGGCGTCACGCGTGATCGCCGTGAAGCGCCTGCGCGCCTGCAAGACCTTGCCTTCACGCTTGTGGACACCGCAGGATTCGAGGGCGCGGACGAAGCCACCCTTGAAGGGCGCATGTGGCGGCAGATGGAAAGCGCCCTTGAGGACGCCGACGTCTACCTCTTCGTCATCGATGCGCGCGCAGGGCTCACCCCCCTCGACCAATCCCTTGGCGAAGATGTGCGGCGGCGCGGCAAGCCCGTCATCCTCATTGCCAACAAGGCCGAGGGGCGTCAGGGCGAGACCGCAAGCATGGAGGCCTATGCCCTCGGTCTCGGCGACCCCATTGCCTTTTCCGCCGAGCACGGCGTCGGCCTGTCGGAGCTTTATGATGCGCTGAAAGACGCGTTCAAAACGATCACCGGCGTTGAGGACGCGGAGGACGACGACGACCTCGGTCACGGTGACGAGGAGGACGACCCCAATAGGCCCATCCATGTGGCCATCGTCGGCCGGCCGAATGTGGGAAAATCAACCCTCCTCAACCAGGTGATCGGCGAGGAGCGCATGTTGACCGGCCCTGAAGCCGGGCTGACGCGCGATGCCATCTCCGTGGACTTTGCCTGGAAGGAGCGCGCCTTCAAGCTGGTGGACACCGCGGGCCTGAGGCGCCGCGCCAAAGTGGTGGAGACGCTTGAGAAAGCCTCAACGTCCGACACCATCCGCGCCCTCAAATATGCCGAGGCGGTGATTGTGGTGATCGACGCCACCATAGGCTTTGAAAAGCAGGACCTTCAGATTCTCGATCTCGTGGTGCGTGAGGGGCGGGCCGTCGTCATCGCCTTCAACAAGTGGGACCTTGTGGAGACGCCCGACGAATCCATCCGCGCCGCCCGCGATGCCGCCAACCGCCTCGTCCCCCAGGCAGCAGGGGTGCGTCTTGTCCCCGTCTCCGCCCTCTCGGGCCGCGGCATCGACACCTTGATGCAAACTGTGGTGGACGCGGTGGAGCGCTGGTCGGCCCGCATTTCCACAGGGCGGCTGAACCGCTGGCTCGAAGGGGCCCTGTCGCGCCATCCCCCGCCCGCGGTGGCAGGGCGCCGCATCCGCATCCGCTATATGACCCAGGCGAAATCCCGCCCGCCCACGTTCATTGCATTCTGTTCACGGCCTGACGCTCTGCCCGCCGCCTACAAGCGCTACCTGGTGAACGGGATTCGCGAGACCTTCGACCTGCCGGGGGTTCCGATCCGCCTCACCTTGCGTAAGCCGGACAACCCTTATGCGGATTAGGGTGTGAACCCGCGAGTCTTGAAGGAATAGGAGACGCCGTTCTCGT
>JBCDCF010000166.1:0-7406 GCA_039182345.1 Pseudomonadota bacterium | reverse complement strand
CGATCTTCTTTCCATGGATCCCGCCGGCCGCGTTGATTTCGTCCACCAACATGTAGTGGCCGTCCAATGCCAACTTTCCGAAGATTAGGCAGGGACCGGATGTTGCGTAAAGGGCGCCGATCCTGATTTCGTCATCCGCCGCAAGGGCGGCACCTGGCAGGGCGAAGGTGGCGGCAAGGAGGGCTGCGGCGCTGACATGTGTGCCGCTCATCGTGCGAAAAGCACAATCCGTTGGGCTGGCCGAAGTCATCGGCAATGGGGATGATGGTTTCGCCATGGAGGGTGATGGCGTAAATGCCTTGGCAGTTCATATCCTTCGCGCGGGGCATACCATAGTGTTCCAGCCTACCGAACGTGGGATCGGTGAAGTAGATCAGTCCACCGCTGCGAGCGACTACGTCGTTGGGGCTGTTGAATTCTTTTCTCCGACAATGGGTGGCCTGAACGGTGAGTGTGCCATCGTATTCGGTGCGCACGACGCGGCTTGTGGGATGCTCGCACGTCACCAGGCGGGCGTGCGGGTGCCAGACGGGACCCTCGGTGAAGGCACACCCGTTCCCCAGGAGCTCGAGGTCTGCGGTCTCGCCGACCACGCCCAAAAACCGGGGGTCGCGGATCTCCACACTCATCCGCCCGCCCTCAAGTCTTTGACGGGGGTGCCGCCGGCAAACCAGTCCGCCTCATCAACGGCGTCCACAACAACCCAGACGTTTTCCGAAGGGATGCGTGGGAGAACGCATATCCGTTGCATAAACCCGCATCAATTCTGTGGACATCCGTAGTCGCAGTGTTTCAAGGGGGCATCCGCGCGGGGCTCGGGAAAAGGCCGCGTTTCTGCGCGGAGTGATGAAGCACATAGGAACGGTCTTAAACCCCTAGCGGGAAAGACCTTCCAACGCCAGGCAAGGGAAAGGGGAGCGCGCGCTATGGGGCGAAAGCGGCTCGGTCTCCTCACACCGCTGCAGCCAAATCCGCATGGAGTCTTCTTCCCGACGCAGGGCATCGGCGTTGAGGAAACCGCGGGACAGTGCGATGGCGACGGCCCGCGTAAGGGTGTTGTAGCTCGGCCCCCAATCCCCGACGGGAATGTCGTGCTTGGCAAGGCCCAGCTTTATATAGAGATGCTGGAGGCGGCTTTGTGCACCGCGGCGGGTTAGGCGGGCAAGTTCGGCAAGGGTTTGGTCGTGAAGGTCGATCCCAAGGCGCTTGCGCTCCCTCTCCATCCCCTCCGTCAAACGCTGGGCCTCAAGGCGGAGCGCCTCCTCGGCATTGCGCGCCTCACTTTCGGCAACAGCGGGATTGCGCGCGATCTTGCCCCTCTCCAAAGCAAACAAGTAGGCGGACACAAGATCGGCGGCGCCCTGGGCTATATCCACAAGTTCATCGTTGTAGACACCCACACGATGACTGCTGATGGTCAAGGATCCGATCACACCCCTTGCACCCGCAACGGCACGACAACACCGCGCGTCCTCGCCCAGAGGGCCCGCCCTGAATTACATCAGTTCTCAACAAGGCGTATCTTGGAGGTCTACCAATTCAAGGTAGGCTCGAAAGTATTCGTACCATAGAACGAATATGAATTCATAAGAGAGGATTGATTTCGCGTCGAAAATCCGCAAAAAACTCCCTCGATCCATGGAGAGAGTTATGTGCCGCCCATCCATGTCTGAAGCGTTGCTGTCAAACCCCCGCCAGCTGGCTCCCATGGCCGTGCCGCCACAAAGGCCCGCTGGGAACGCGCCGTCGTCCGCGCCCGCCAAATCAACAGCCGAACGGGCGTGCGCGCACCACCAGCGCGCGTCAGGCAGCAAGACAGGGCGCAGCAGCGCACGGCGGATCAAGCTGTGGGACTTCACCAGCGCCATCCACTGTTCGGTGGTGGGCACATGCGCGTCTATGGCCGACCTTCACCGACTGACCAAGAAGCTGCAGCTAGAGTTCAAGCCCGATACGTCGGACTACGACATCCACGGCTACTTCGTGCAGGAGATTTCGCAGGAGACCCAGGCCTCAAAACTCTTCCACAAGATGATGGATGCACGCCACAGTGGGGCCATCCGCCGTGTGGGTCGCGCCAAGGACAGTGAGGAGCTCCTCGCCATCTGGTGCGAGATGCGCGACAAAGGGGCCATCGCCTCCGCCTACTGGGCACTGATGACCCTTGCGGATGTGACGCCCACGCTGCGCAACGCCATCTTCGGCGAGGTCCACATGCTGTCCCACTTGTTGGGCACCTCCTACCAGCAGCGCACGGCGGAGGCGGCCGACCTTCGCGCCGAGCTCCAGTCCGCACGGGACAAGCTGCGCCGGATGGAGGTGAACCAGGCCGCAGCCCTTGCCGAACGCGATGAGGAGATTGCCAAGCTGCGGGAGGAGCAGGCCACGTTGCGCTCCCACCTCAGCCACGCCACCGCCCCTGCCGCTGAGGCAACCCATCAGGCCCAGGACCGTCACACCCAAAAGCGCGAGCGGGCGCTTCAATCCGTCCGTGTCCGTGCTCGGGCCGCGGAAGATCACGTCAAGCGCCTTGAAGGGGAGCTGCGCAAACAGCGCGTCGCCGTCGTCCGTGCCCCCCACCGCAGCACGGCATCCCAGGAGGCCCAAGACACCCAAGACACAACAGCGTTGGCCGCAAGGGAGGCTGCAAAGGACGGCAAGGCCATTCTCTACCTCGGCGGCCACACCCGCAGCGTGGACCGGCTGCGCTCCATCGCCCATCAGTTCAACTGCGGCTTTGTCCACCATGATGGCGGTGTGGAGGACGCCTCCCAACGCTTGGACAGCGTGCTTCCCTCGGTGGACTGCGTGCTATGCCCTGTGAACTGCATCAGCCACGATGCAAGCTTGCGGGCAAAGCGTGTCTGCCAGTCCCTCAACAAGCCGTTCGTACCCCTCAGAAGCGCCAGCCAAAGCGCTTTCCGCAAAGCCCTCTTGGAGGTGCTGGACCTCTAACGCCCTTGGGCTGGTGAGTGGGCCAGCCGTTCTCGCCGGGGGCGCAGGGCACTAAACGAGCCCGCAATCCTCGGCAAAACCCGCCACTGCGGCATCGAACCGTGGCGCGTCTTCCAGGAACGGCGCGTGTCCGACCCCATCAAGGAGAACGCAGCGGCCGTTGCGGGCAGTGTCGGCAATGGCCCTTGCACCGGCGGGGCGGATCACCCGATCCTCCTGCCCATGCAGCGCCATCACCGGGATTGTCAGGCTTTGCAGGAGGGCGTGGTTGTCGCTGCGCAGCGCCCGCATGTTCCGGCGAACCGGGCGGGGGACGGCGCTTGCGGCGGCAATCAACCGGTCGCGGTCGGCGGAGGGAAGCGGCGCTGCGGTCATTGCGTCCACGAAGGCGATGGTGGCGGCAATTGCCACAGCGTCATCGTCCTCCAGCATGCCGGCAAGGACACTGGCGGCGGCGCCGTAGGGCGGCTTGCCATCGGGCAAAATGTCATCGGTGACGCTGGAAACGAACGCCGCACCCGCCGCCTTTCCCCCGTGGGCAAAGTGGGCACAAAGGACGCGGCCGCCGTAGGACCAACCCACCAGAAGCGGTGGCCTTGGGGCAAACGCCGTGACCGCCGCCTGAAGGTCACCCGCCCAGGTCTTCGCCTCTCCCAGCGCGGTGAGGTCGGCGCCGGGCTGCGACATGCCGTGGCCGCGAAGGTCCGGTGCAATCAGACGGAAGCGCTCGGCCAGCGGCCCGCCCAACTGCCTCGCGAAGGACAGGGAGGACATGGAAAACCCATGAACCAGCACGATCGGCGGTGCATCTTGCGGCCCAGCCAGACGGGCCGAAAGGCGCGTGCCGTCAGGCGCGGTGAAAGGCGCAGGCGTTCCGAACCTCTCCCCCATCGATCCTCTAACCTCCCAGATAGGCGAGGCGCACCGCATCGTCCTTCAACAGGTCGGTGGCAAGCCCTTGTGTGATCACATGCCCCTGACGCAACACATAGCCGCGGTTGGCAAGGCCAAGGGCCATCATGGCGTTCTGCTCCACAATCAGCATCGTCAGCCCTGCGGACTGCCAGGTGGCAAGGGTCTCATAGACACGCTCCACCATCAGCGGTGACAAACCCATGGAAGGCTCGTCGATGCACAACAGGCGCGGCCTGCGCATAAACGCCCTCGCCATTGCCAGCATCTGCTGCTCGCCGCCCGACAAGGTGCCCGCCGTCTGCCTGCGCCGTTCGGCAAGGCGGGGAAACATCTCCCACACCGCGTCAAGGTCTTCGGCAAGGTCGCTGTGGGACTTTTGTTTGCGCGGATAGGCGCCGAGGCGGACATTGTCCTCAACGCTCATCTCGACGAACACCCGGCGCCCTTCGGGAATGGAGCCGAAGCCAAGGCCGATAATGTCGTGGGTAGGCGTCCCGTCGATCCGCGCGCCATCGAAGGTGACCCCGCCTGTGCGCGGTTTCACAAGGCCGAGCGCCGTCTTCACCGTGGTGGACTTGCCTGACGCGTTGCCGCCGAGGACCACCACCGTCTCCCCTTCCCGCACGGTGACGGAAACGCCGAACAGGGCCTGGATCGGGCCGTAGAAGACGTCGACACCATCAATGGCAAGGAGAGGCTGTGCGTCGGTCTCAGCCATGGGGGCCTGCCGCGACCGTCGCTTCGCCATCGCCACGGTCGCGCGCGGTCTCCGGCGTGGCGCGGCTGCCCAGATAGGCCTCGATCACACGGGGGTCGCTCAATGCCTCCTCAGGCGTTTCCTCCACAATGGTGCGTCCCTGGTTCAACACCATCACGCGGTTCGACAAGCGGCGCACCACGTCCAGCTTGTGCTCCACAAGGACGATGGCAAGCTCCGGCCGCTCCGCGTGGAGGTCAGCAATCAACTCGGTCAGTTCCGCCGTTTCGGTGGGGTTCATGCCAGCGGTCGGCTCGTCGAGGAGCACCACGGCAGGGTCGGCAATCAACGTGCGGGCAATCTCAAGGCGCCTGCGGTTGGCGTAGGAGAGGCTGAAGGCCGGGTTGTCCCTGTTGGGCCACAACCTGTCGCCGAAGAGCTTGAGGACACTTTCCGCCTTCTCTTCAAGCACACGCCGCGTGCGGCGATAGCCCGGCAGGCGCAGCGCCACATTGACCAGTTCCTTCAGCACCGCCCCAGGGGCCCTGGCGTGGCCGCGGGTGCCGATCAGGTCCGCCTGCGCCCCCATCATCACGCTTTCCATGATGGAGAGGGAGGGAAAGATCCGGCTGGTCTGAAAGGTTCTGACCATGCCAAGGGCGGAGATGGTCTCCGGCGCTGCGCTGGTGATGTCGCGGCCGTTGAAGGTGACCGTGCCTGCTTGCGCGCGCACAAAGCCCGTCACCACTTGGATGAGGGTGGACTTCCCGGCGCCGTTGGGGCCGACCACCGCCACCACCTCGCCGGCATCCACCGTCAGGGACACACCGTCGATGGCCTTCAGGCCGCCGAAGCGCCGCTCCAGCCTATCAAGGACGAGGATGGCGCTCATCGCACGCCCATCAGGCCTTGCGGGCGGAAGCGCAGGAGGATGAGAAGGATCAGCCCGTACGCCATCATCCTGAAGTGGTCCACATCGCGCAAAAGCTCAGGCAAGAGCGCCAGGAGCGCCCCGCCGATGACCGCACCGGTGATGTTGCCGAGCCCACCCAGCACCACCATGGAGATGAGGATGATGTTGGTGTCGAGGATGAAGCTGTCGGGGCTGACGAAGGTCTGCAGCATGGCAAACTGCGCCCCGGCAACCCCCGCCAGCATGCCCGAGATCACGAAGGCCGCTGTCAGGTAACCCTTCACAGGGATGCCGACGCCATGGGCCGCCACGCGGTCTTCCCTGATGGCCCGCCATGTCCGCCCCACAGGCGAATTGACGAAGGTGGCCGCAATGATGACGACGATGGACAAGAGCGCCAACGACAACACGTACTGCGCGCCCACCGACCCTGTGGACAGCCCGCCCAGGATCGCAATGTCGGGCCGCGGAATGCCGGGGATCCCCATGGGGCCACGCGTCACATCAATCCAGTTGAGGAATGTGAGGTAGCCCACCTGACCGATGGCAAGGGTCGCAAGGGCAACGGCATGGCCCGAGAGCTTTAGCGTGGGCACAGCCACGATGGCGCCCACAAGAGCGCCGGCGCTGGCACCTGCCAGCACCATGACCTCCATGGGCACCGAATAGTGGGTCGCAACGAGCGCTGCGGCATATGCCCCCGTTCCATAAAGGGCGGCGTGGCCGATGGAGACCACCCCTGCCGAGCCCGACAAGATCGTCAGGCTGACGGCGAGCATTGCAAAGATGGCGCACGAGGCCCCCACCTGGAGGATGTAGCCGGACACCCCGGCCATCGGCAGGAACATCAGCGCAATGAAGATCGCCACCAGCGCCACCGCAGGAAGCTCGAACGCGCGTGTGCGCACCCGTGCCGTCGCCCCCGCCAAGGAGGCGATGATGGAGGTGGTGGGTATGCCGCCCGACGCACCGGCAGCGCCCCCCAAAGCATCGAGCCGCCCGCTCCCCATGATCCCGTTTGGCCGCAGCACGATGACGAACAATAGGACGGTAAACGCTGCAAGATCGCGATAGCCTTCGCCCAGATACCCGCTTGCAAGGCTTTCAAAGACGCCGAGCAGGAGCCCGCCGACCACAGCGCCGGGAAGGCTGGCAAGGCCGCCAAGAAGAGCCGCCGCAAACCCCTTCAGGCCGAAGGGAATGCCCATCTGCGGAAAGATGCTTTGGTAGTACATGGCCACCAAAAGCCCGGCGATGCCGCCCAGTGCACCCGCCAGCGCAAAGGCCATCCTGCGCATTGCGGCAACATTGACGCCTATTTGCGCGGCCGCCTCAGGGTCCTGGGCTGCCGCGCGCAGGGCCTGCCCTGGCCATGTCTTGTGCAAGAACAGCCACAACCCCGCGGCAATCGCCACCGCAAGAACAAAGGTCAGAATATCAACGCCCGTGACGAACGCCCCGCCGACGAAAAAGACATATGCCTGCAAGGGGCTCGGGAAGGGCTGAAACTCGTTGCCCCAGATGATCTCAGCACCCGTGTCGATGACAAGCGCGATCGCCAGCGTCGACAACAAAGGGGCAATGTAGGGGGCGTTTCTGAGCGGCCTCAGGGCCACAAGCTCAAGCAGGAGCCCCACGGCGGCGGCGCCAGCGATCGCGATGATGCAGGCGAGCCAAAGGGGCAGGCTCGCCCCCACCAGCGTCAGCGCGAAGAAAGCGCCCAGCATGACGAACGCGCCTTGGGCAAAGTTTACGATGTTGGCAACGCCGAACACCAACGAAAAGCCCAGCGCAATCAGCGCATAGACCGACCCAAGAACCAGCCCATTCAGGATCTGGCTGAGAAAGAGGACGAGCATAAAGCGGGGGGTGGTGCGCGATGGGGTGCGGGCCGCACGGGGGGGCCCGCGGACCCGGTATCGGTCG
>JBCDCF010000165.1:0-7424 GCA_039182345.1 Pseudomonadota bacterium | reverse complement strand
CGCCCCGGCACGGCCCCACCGGGCGTCGAGGCGCTGGGGGGGGGCCGGCGCCGGCGGGGGGGCGGGCGCCCAACGCCGGCTAGTCGGCGATGCTCATGAAGCGCGTGGGGTGGACGTTGCGCACATTGTCCTCCCACCCTTTCAGCTTGGGCGAGACGAGGGAGGTGGAGGAGTAAAACAGAAGCGGGATCTGCGGCAGGTCCGCCAAGAACATTGCTTCAGCCTCACGCAGGATCTCCGCCCGCTTTTCAAGGTCGTTCTCTGAGGCGGCCTTCGCCATGAGCGCGTCGAACTCGGGGCTCTTGTAGTTGCCGTAGTTGAAGCCGGTATTGTCGGAAATGTTCAGGAACAAAAAGTTCTGCGGGTCGGAGTAGTCGCCGATCCAGCCGGCGCGGGCCACATCGTGGTTCTTCTCGTCCCGCAGGTTGGCATAGTGGGCCGACAAGTCCCGCACGTTGTAGGTGACGTTGACGCCGAGGGGGCGCCACATGTCGGCAATGGCTGTGGCCGCGTTCCTGTGGTTTTCGGAGTTGTTGTAGGAGATCTCCACCGAGATCGGGTTGCCAGGGCCAAAGCCTGCCTCTTCCATCAAGGCAAGGGCCTTGTCTTCCCTGTCCAGCATGGACGTCTGCGCGTAGTCCAGCGAAGGCGGCTCGTCCACATAGTTGGCAATGCCTGGTGGCACCCAGCCATAGGCGGGCAGCATGGTGCCTGCGAAAATCTCCTCGGCCAGAAACTGCCTGTCGACGGCCATTGAAAGGGCCTGCCGCACACGCACATCGTCAAACGGCTCACGCTCGGTGTTCACCGCGTAATAGTAGACGCCAAGGTAGGGGGCGATGCGCAACTGATCGCCCAGCCGCTCGCGCACGGAGGCCATCTGCTCGTTGGGCACCTCGGAGCAGGAGTGCACCTCGCCTGCCTCAAAGCGGCGCAGGCAGGTGGCCCGCTCCTCGAACGGCAGATACTCCACCCGCTCGATGGCTACATTGTCGGCATCGTGGAAGGTCTCGCTCTTTTCCATCACCAGACGATCGTTGGGGGTGAAGGAAACCAGGCGATAGGCCCCGTTGGTGACCATGTTTTCCGGCTGCACGAACGCCGTCCCATGCGCCTCAACGCTGGGGGGGTGGACGGGAAGACCCGTCTGGTGGGTCAACAGTTCGATGAAGTAGGGCGTCGGGGAGTGGAGGGTGATCTGCAACGTGTGGTCGTCCACAGCCTCCACAGCCAGTTCGCTCGGCGCCATCTCGCCTTTGTTGACCGCTTCGGCGTTCTTGATGGGGTAGAGGATGTTGGCGTATTTGGCCCCCGTTGCAGGGTCCATGATGCGCTGGAGGGAGTAGACGAAGTCTCCCGCCGTCACAGGGTCGCCGTTGGACCAGGTGGCATCGTCCCGCAGCGAAAAGGTGTAGGTCACACCGTCCTCGCCGATGCTCCATTCGGTGGCAACGCCAGGGACCACTTCGGCTTTGGCATTGTCGACCACAAGCCCTTCGTAAAGGTCGCGCAGAATGTGTGCCTCCACCACGGTGGAGGTTTTGTGCTGGTCCAGAGTTTCAGGGTCGCCGTCATTGCCGCGAACGTAGGTGGCGGCGGTCGCTGCGCCAGCGCTGCCAACGGCAAGCGCCATGAGTGCGGCGGTGAGTGTCAATCCCGAGCGTGACAGAGCCATGGTGTCTCTCCCCGTTCCACCGTGATGGACGTGCGCTGAGGCCAGCGCACAATGGGCAATGACACGCACAAGTGGTTGTCCCCGTCAACGCGACCGAGACGCCATGGGGGAGCGTTTAGGAGCGCCCCTCGTCGAGGGCGGCAAGCTTTGCCACTTTTGGCGCGGAGCGGCCGCCGCCAAAGTCGTTCTTCAAGTAAATGTCAGCCAGCATCTTGGCGACGGAGACGCCAGTGATCTGTGCCCCGAAGGTGATGACGTGGGCATCGTTGGAGGCAATGGCGCGCTCGGCCGTGTAAGGGTCGGTCACGCACACGGCCCTCACGCCGGGAATGTTGTTGGCGGCAATGGCCATCCCCGCCCCTGTGCCGCACACCAGGATGCCGCGCTCGAACGCCCCCTCGGCAAGCTTGCGGGCAAGGGCCGCGCCCATGTCGGGATAGTCGACGGGGTCGTCTGAATCGACGCCCATATCCACCACCTCGATCCCCTGGGCGGCAATGTGGTCGCGCAGGGCGTTCTTCATCTCAAGGCCCAGGTGATCGCACCCGATCCCAAGCGATTTCACCTTCACTTCGCTCATGCCCGCCTCCTTTGGTCGATGATGGGGTCTGCGGCAACGTCATAGTGGAGGGCGCCGCCGCTCTCGGCCGCTGCGATGATGGCCGTGGCAAGGGGAAAGCCGGCCGCGTCAAGCTCACTCGCCGCAAACGCCGCGCGCAGGGCAGGGCCGAGGACGCGGCCCACATCCACCCCTTCCACCGTCTCGCCGTCCAATGGTCCGTTCATGGCGCCGGCAACGGTCTGGCCCGCGCCAAGCATCTTGCCAAGGCGGCTGTTGCGCCCACCGCCGACGGTGACGTGAAGGTCGCCGACGCCCGCCAGCCCGTAGGCGGTGGAGGGGCGGCCGCCGATCCACTGGGACAGCGCCTCAAGTTCGTCCACCGCCTGTTGAAAGGCGGCGGCGACGGGGTTCTTCACAGGCTCACCATCGCGCTGATGGCGGCCGAGCATGGCACTCACACCGATGGTGAAGAAGTTCTTCATGGCCGCGCAGGCTTCAATGCCTACAAAGTCGTCGCTGGTGGCAATCTGGTAGTAGGGGGTCTGAAACAGGGCGCGCGCCGTGTGGGCAGCCTCCATGGCGGCACCGCTATAGACGACGGCTGTCGGGCGCCTCTCTGCAAGCTCGCGCGCAATGCAAGGCCCGCCGATGCCGACCAGCGCAGGCAGCGTGATCCCCTTGTGGGACAGCATTTGAGGCAGCGCATCGGCATAGGTGAGGGGGCGCGCCTCACCGTTCGCCACAAGCCCTTTGGTGACGAGCGCCACGGGGACCGCCGCTTCAAGCCGCGCCAAGGTTTCTACCGCCCAGGGAATGCCGGGGGATGAAACGCCAAGGACGATGAGGTCCGCCGCAGCCGCGTCGTCCGCCGTCAAAGCTGCAGCGTCCACAGGCTCGATGGAGGACGGGATCGGTGCGCCAAGGCGCGGATGATCGTCCCGCGAGCGGGTCAACGCGGCAAGGATCGTCCCATCCAAAGGGGTGGCGGCAAGGCGCACATGGTGGCCGTTATCAGCGGCAGGAACGGCGATGGCGCTCCCCATCACGCCTGCCCCAAGGATGAGGATGGTCGCCATCAGACGAGCCGCGCCTCTGTCTTGGCGTCAAACAGGTGGGCCTTACTCGGGTCGATCCCCATGCGCACCGTCTCGCCCACCTTCAAACGCCGACGCTCGGGGATGACAACGCGCAGCTCCTCCCCCTCAAGGTCCACATGAAGGAGGGTCTCGGCCCCTGTGGTCTCCGCCAAAAGCACCTTGCCCGCCAAAGGGCCGTCTTCGGCAAGGACGATGTCGACAGGGCGGATGCCGTAGACCACATCCGCGCCAGGGCCGGCGCTGGTGTCAGGGGCCGGCAAAAGGGCACCGCGGAAGCGCACCTTGGGGCCGTCGCCCGCCTCCAAGGCACCCGGCAGGAGGTTGATGGAGGGGGCGCCGATAAAGTCAGCCACGAACACGCTCGCCGGCCTGTCATAAACGTCGTCGGGCGTTCCCATCTGCATGATCTCGCCGCCGCGCATGACGACAATCTCATCGGCCATGGTCATCGCCTCCACCTGGTCGTGGGTGACGTAGACGGTGGTGGCCTCAAGCTGATCGTGAATGCGGCGGATCTCGTAGCGCATCTGCCCGCGCAGCTTGGCGTCAAGGTTGGACAAGGGCTCGTCGAACAAGAACACCTGGGGGTCGCGCACAAGCGCACGGCCCATGGCAACGCGCTGGCGCTGACCGCCCGACAAGGCGGCGGGCTTGCGGCCGAGGAGGGGGGTGAGGTCCAACAGCTCGGCCGCCCACTCCACCTTCTTCTTGATCTCGGCCTTGGCGAGTCCGCGCACCTGAAGGCTGAAGGCAATGTTGTCGAACACCTTCATCTGCGGGTAGAGCGCGTAGGTCTGGAACACCATGGCAATGTCGCGGTCGCGGGGGTGAACGCCGTTCATCCTCTCCCCGCCGATGCGGATTTCGCCTTTGGTGATGGTCTCAAGCCCCGCCGTCATGCGCAAAAGCGTGGTCTTGCCGCAGCCCGATGGCCCCAGCAGCACCACGAAGCGGTGGTCGTCGATGGTGAAGGAGATGTCCTCCATCACCTTCACGCTGCCGTAGTTCTTGGCGACCCGGTCGTATTCGACGGTGGCCATCGGTCCTCCTAGCGGATCGTCTCGACGAAGGGGACGAGAAGGCCCGCATCGTCGGCAAGGTCGAGCATGGAATAGCGGTCGCGGATGAACCGCGCATCGCGCACGCACTGCTGCGTGAAGTCTTCAGAAAGGCCAAGATCGTCGCCGGTGATCTGGCAGTGGGCCGTCACCATCGACGCCTCGATCTCAGGCTCGGGCAGCATCGCGGCCGACAGGCGTTCGCGAATGGTGTCCCACTCCTTGGAAAGCTTGGCATTGAGGGCGGCCGCCCCTTCCCGATCCACCGACTTCGCCTTGGTGGCCTCCACCATGGTGGCCGCGGTCTCGGCCCCATAGGTCTCGACAAGCCGTGCTTCGGGGATGACGGTGGCCGACACCACAGGCGGCGTCTCGCGCCCGATGATCTCGTTGTGGAGGCGCGACATGATGAGCGTTGCCACGCCCACCTGCTCCCCGTGGGAGGTGCCCGGGTGGCCGCCTGGATTGTGGTCTTTGGCGAACATGTCGATGGAGTGGGAGATCATGTGCTCGGCCATGGAGCCCACATGGGTGGTGCCTGTGAAGGAGGTGGACAGGCCCATGACGGTGGCAATGCGCGTCAGCGTGGCAAGGGCATCGGGGTCGCCTGACAGGAGCGCATCGGCGCAGGCAATCAGGTGCGGCTCGTCGTGGGCCAGCAGCGTGTAGGCGATCTCCTCGTAAGGGGTGGCGAACAACAGGTGTGACAACAGCCAGTCCACCTGCGCGGTGGTGCGGCAGATCACATCGGCAAAGGCCGCCGACACCAGGCGGGGTGGGCACTTGGCCAACACCTCAAGGTCCACGAACACGCCCTTGGCCGAATGGCAGGTGATGGATTTCTTGAACCCATCATAGGCCACGGACGCCGTGGGGGTGGTGTAGGCATTCATGGGCGAGGTGGGGAAGACGGAGTATTCGCGCCCATCCAGGAAGGTGGCGTACTTCACGCTGTCCGACACCGTGCCTGAGCCAACGGCAATCAGCGCCTCGGCGTCTTTGGTGAGCGCTGAAAGCTCGTCCACGCCATCGCGTGTGCAGCGGGGGGTCTCCCACACAAGCTCCTCGGCGCCGAGCGCAGAGCGCACCCTTTCCCCCAGCGCCTCGCGGGTGAAGCGGTCGTGCACCACCATCAGCCTCTTGCCGTTGTGGCGGGCGTGGACGAGGGCGGCCTCCTCACCCTTAAGGCTCTGCTCGATGACAATGTCTTCGATGGGAATGCCGTGGGTCTCGCCCGTGGCCGGGTCACGCCAGGTGCCTGCCACAAGATCTTCGATGATGCCGAGATAAGGGTGTGCCGCACTCATCATTCATCTCCTGCGGCAAAGGCGACGAGGCGGCGGTTCACATCCCGCGTCGCCGCAAAAAGGGTCTGGTAGATGTCCAACAGCGCCGCATAGCGCTCCGCAACGTTTGCGTCGGGGGCGATGGACGTGGTTTCGCCTGACATTTCGGCCGCTGCATCCTCGATGGAGGGAAACAGGCCGGCGCCTGCCGCCGCCAACATGCCAGCGCCCAGCGCCGAGGCCTCCACCGTGCCTGACAGACGCACCTCCTTGCCCGACGCGTCGGCAAGCATCTGGCGCCAAAGGGGGCTTGCAGCCCCGCCGCCGATGGCAAGGTAGTGGTCCACTGAGGCGCCCATCGCCGCTTCCATGGAGCGTGTGCGCCCCACCTGATCGAGCGTGATCCCTTCAAGAATGGCGCGGTAGACGTGGGCCGGCCGGTGACTTGCCGACAGCCCGAGGATGACGCCGCGGGCATCAACGTCCCAGTGGGGGTCCATCACACCAGACCAGTAGGGCTGAAGCATCACCCCGTCAGAGCCGACGGGAAGGGCGAGCGCCTCCTCCTCGAGCCTTTGGAAAACGCTCGGATCATCCCGCCCGCCTGGGACGAAGTTGTCCACGAACCAGTTCACCAGAAAGGTGCCCGAGCGCAGGCAGTTCTCGAAGATGTAGCCCTTGCCCTGGCCGGCGATCTGCGAGCGCCAGGCGGGATTAAAAAGGTAGTCCGGCGACCACACCCCTGAGACCACGGCTGTCCCAAGGTTGATGTAGGCCCTGTCGGAGCGTGTGCAGTTGGTGCCAAGGCCGGCCAACTGCCCGTCGCCGCCACCGGCGAACACGGGGGTGCCTTCCAAAAGCCCCGTCGCCTCCGCCGCCGCTTTGGTGACGGTGCCGAGCGCCGTTCCTGGCGGGTGCGCCTCAGGCAGCTGCGCCTCGTCGATGGCAATGGCCTCAAGCAAAGGCGCCGACCATGTGCGTGCCTTAAGGTCGAACATCCCCAAAGGGTCGGCGCTGGACCAGCTTGTGCGAAACGACCCGCCGCACAGCCTTTGCACCAGGAATGTCTGCACGTCGCAGTAGACCTTGGTTTTGGCGGCCAGCTCAGGCTCGTTCTTTGTGAACCACAACAGGCGATAAAGGCATGGCGTCAGGTCAGGCGGGCGGCCGGTGATCTCATGGATGCGCTCGGCCCCGAAGGTCTCCGACAGCTCGCGCACCTCATTGCGGCTGCGCTCATCCACCCACAGCATGGCGGGGCGCACAGGCTCGCCGTCAGCATCCAGAAAGCCGACGGTCTCGCGCTGGTTGGAGATGGCAAGGCCCTTGATGGCGGACGGGTCGACCGCCTCCGTACAGGCCTTGAGCGCTGTGGCGGCGGCGTGCCACCAGTCGCGCGAATCCTGCTCGAAGTGGCCGAGCTTCGGGTTCGTCATCGCCACAGGCGCGCGACCCTCTGCCACCGCAGTCCCCGTCATGTCCCACGCAATCGCCTTGGTGGCTGTGGTGGAGGAGTCCAAGCCGATGACGAGGGGCGTCCCGCTCACGTCAGTACTCTTGCCGGGTGGGCGTGACGACCATTTCCTGGATGAGCACGTTCTGCGGCATCTGGTAGGCAAACAGGATCATGTCGGCCACATGGTCGGCCGAGATGCCGCCGCCGATGCGCACCTTGTTGTCCTTGTAGGCCTTTAGCGTATTGGGGTCATTCACGTAGTCGAGGACCTCCGTGTCGATGATCCCCGG